>NZ_JCACCM010000086.1:0-30732 GCF_059501405.1 Myxacorys sp. | reverse complement strand
TTCGAGATGTGCCGATTCCATGCTAATTCATCTTCTCATTCAGCAACGCCCTCCATAGCTTGTTCCCCATAGAATGTGACAAGCTGTGTCATGGTGATTGAGAATGCCTCAAACTAGAGTATTCAGGCATTTTCTAAAAAGTTGTGTTTCGCTATGTATGAACTAGGTTTAGCTGCTCTGTCTCTACTGATTTGGGTCTATCTGCTGGGGTTGCGGGGTCAGTTTTGGCGTACAGACCAGCAGCTTCAAGAGGACTCGATGAATGGGCACAATCCCAAAGCAGAAACTGCTGATTTTGCGTCCTCTGTTTGTGTGGTGATTCCTGCACGAGATGAAGCGGATCTGATTTCGGTGACGGTGCGATCGCTGCTGACACAACGCTATCCTGGTTCTCTCAACGTTTTTCTGGTAGATGATCACAGCACAGATGGCACGGCTGAAGCGGCTAGAGCAACCGCGAAAGCGCTTGGTAAATTGGATCAGCTACACGTGATCGCGGCTGCCCCATTGCCGAGCGGCTGGACAGGCAAACTTTGGGCACTCGAACAAGGTATTGAGCAGGCGATGGCGTTAAAGCCCGATTATATCTTGCTAACCGATGCCGATATAGAACACGATCCGACCAACGTAAGCAAGCTGGTTGCTAAAGCCGTGAATGACGATCGCGAGTTGGTCTCGTTAATGGTGCGCTTGCGGTGTGAAAGCTTTTGGGAAAAATTATTAATTCCGGCGTTTGTCTTCTTTTTTGCAAAGTTATATCCGTTTCGTTGGTCAAACGACCCCAACTCTGCGATCGCCGCGGCAGCGGGTGGTTGTAGCCTGATTCGCCGCGAAGCGTTAGTTCGGATTGGCGGAGTCGAAGCGATTCGCCACGCATTGATCGATGATTGTGCGCTGGCTCATGAAATTAAATCTAGTGGCTCTCGTAGAATTTGGCTTGGCTTGACGTCTGCCACTAAAAGTTTGCGTCCTTACGATTCCTTAAATACGATTTGGAGCATGGTGGTTCGGACTGCCTATACACAGTTAAATTATTCGCCTTGGCTGTTGCTCGGAGCGGTATCGGGAATGACGCTCGTTTATCTTGTTCCAATTATTAGTATTATTGTCGGCGTGATCGATAGCAATATAACTTTAGTGTTGGTCGGGATGTTGAATTACGCGCTAATGACGGTAAGTTATCTTCCAATCATTCGATTTTATGGCTGTTCGATCGGGTTTGGTTTTTGTTTGCCTGCGATCGCAGTTCTCTATACGTTGATGACAATTGATTCTGCGGTGAAACACTGGCAAGGTAACGGCGGCGCGTGGAAGGGGCGCGTGTATGAAACGCCGGGTGGTTATTAGAATTAGCGCGTTTACCCAAAAACAGGTAGAGACGCGATTAATCGCGTCTCTACCTGTTTTATATTGCGTTTCGTCGTTACATAATGCGTTCTATCGTCACATCGAATCGATCCGTTAACTGATTTTCAACAATTCCACATCGAAAATTAGGGTTGCATTCGGCGGAATCGGACCAATTCCCCGGCTGCCATATCCTAGTTCTGGCGGAATAATCAATTGACGACGACCACCTACCTTCATTGTGCTAACGCCTTCGTCCCAGCCCTTGATGACCTGACCCACTCCGATCTTAAAATCAAACGGCTGACCGCGATCGCGAGAACTGTCAAACTTCGTTCCATCTTCCAAGGTTCCCGTGTAGTGAACCGTCACCTTCTGACCCGATTTCGGCGAAGCGCCTGTTCCTTCTACTAGGTCGGTGTATTGCAGTCCAGAATCGGTTGTCACAGTTTTTTTCTCCTCAGTACTGTTGGTAGGGGCACTCACTGGCTTCAAATCGGCGGCTTGAGCAACGATGGTTGCAGGTTCGGTTGTGGGGAGGGGAGATGCAATGGCTTCAGTACGATTAGTAAGCTGCGCCACAACAATCACCGCACAACACGCTAGCATCAGGCCCAAACTGATCAGAATTTCTCTCACAATAGATCTCCTGAAATGTGCTTTCTCATTGTGCCACCGAACCCCAACCTTCAGCCCTGATTCCTACTTCCAAAGCTTATTCTCTAAATCTCGCATCTGACGCTCCAAGCGATCGAGCCGTCCGCGCAACTCATCCATTTCCGCTTGACGAGGAACACCCAAATCCATCAACACATTCCGCAATTGACGCTGCATTTGCACCTCAAAGCCGCCCTGCTCAGTCTTCATTTGCTTCATCAAATCATCGACAAAGCCCTTTGCCTGATCGGGATTTAGCTTGCCGTCCCTCACCCACTGATCGCTCACTTCCTTCAGCTTTTCTGCCATTAGAGACGTCGTCCCAATGCCGAGCATGACTAGCTGAGTTAGCCAATTGTTGTTTTCCATAGTGTTCGATTTGCAGCCCAATATATTCAGCCTACTGCACCTATTTTGACAAACCCTACTGGTTTTCCGAAATGCGTAGAAACCGTCCGTAAACATTTGTGGGTTTCCTCATGCTCCGCGCTAGCAGACAGAAATACCCAACCAGTGCGACACTAGATCACACCCGCCGTCAACCCTGTGTGTCATGTCAGATTCTCAAAGCATTAGCGCTGCTGTCGCAGAACTCTACAATACCTATCCATTCCCGCCAGAGCCACTGCTAGATGAACCACCTCCAGGTTACAATTGGCGCTGGAATTGGACGGCTGCCTACAACTTTTGCACCGGACAAAAGCCAGAGCGACAAAATATTCGGATTCTTGATGCAGGATGTGGAACAGGGGTTGGAACCGAGTATTTGGTTCACCTCAATCCTTCTGCAACGGTCGTTGGCATCGATCTCAGTCCTGGAACCTTGGCAGTCGCGAGAGAACGGTGTCAGCGATCGGGGGCAGATCGCGTTGAGTTTCACAATCTGAGTCTCTACGATGCGGATCAGCTTCCAGGTCAGTTTGACCTGATTAACTGTGTTGGTGTATTGCATCACTTACCCGATCCGATTCGTGGCATTCAGTCGCTGGCAACTAAACTTGCGCCCGGTGGAATTTTGCACATTTTCGTCTATGCAGAATTGGGACGCCAGGAAATTCAGTTAATGCAAAAAGCGATCGCGCTGCTGCAAGGAGAGCGCAAGGGTGACTATCGGGATGGCGTCTCGGTGGGTCGTCAAATTTTCGCGACGCTGCCAAAAAACAATCGGCTCGTCCGGCGAGAGCGAGAGCGTTGGGCAATGGAGAATCAGCGCGATGAGTGCTTTGCCGATATGTACGTTCATCCGCAGGAGATTGATTACACCATCGACACGCTATTTGAGCTGATCGATGCATCAGGTTTAAAGTTTCTCGGCTTCTCTAACCCGCGCTTGTGGCAGCCAGAACGCTTGCTTGGCAAGAATCCAGAACTGATGGAGCGAGCCAAAGAACTCAGCGATCGTCAGATCCATCGTTTGATCGAACTGCTTGACCCCGAATCGGTCACGCATTACGAATTCTTCCTCGCTCGTGGCGAACTGCCTCTCTTGGACTGGTCCTCTGATCAAGCGCTTTTGAATGCAATTCCTGAACGCAGTCCATGTATGGATGGCTGGGAAGGTCGCTCCTTGTTTAACTATGATTATCAATTCGTTAAGCTGTCAGAAGAGGAGTTTCAATTTATCCGGGCCTGCGATGCAAATCAAGATCAGCAACGGACGGTGCAAGAGCTTTTGAAAGAGGCTCCGCTGCCGTTAGAAAAAGTACGTGATTTACAAGCGCAACAACTGATTCTGTTGAGTCCACAGGTTTAGAATTGGTGATAATGAGCAGATGTAGCAGACGCTCTTGGCCGCGTTCTGCAAGCAGCGGATTTTTTGAACTACTCATCTGCTACATCTGCTACAAAACCCGCTGCCAACGAAGTTAAGAATGAAGTCGTTTTGGCAAAATTGCTCGTCAGTTAACCTGCCAATTTTGCCTTTACGAATGCCTGCACTTTCTTTCCGTCTGCTTTACCTTTTAGCTGCTGCATTGCAGAACTCATCACTTTGCCCATGTCTTTAGCAGACGAGGCTCCCACTTCAGCGATGATCTGGTCGATTACTTGAGCAACTTCATCGTCTGAGAGTTGTTGCGGCAAAAATTCTTCTACGATCGCTAACTCTTGGGCTTCTTGCTGTGCTAAATCGTCTCGTTTTGCAGCTTTATATTGCTCAATCGAGTCGCGCCGCTGTTTTGCGACTTGAGAGAGCACTTCCAGTTCCTGAGTCTCATTCAACTCCATCTGACCAGAAGGACGGACGCTCACTTCTTTTTCTAATAGAACCTTCTTAATGCTGCGAAGCGTTTCTAGACGGGTTTTGTCCTGAGCCTTCATCGCCGCTTTGATGCCTTCTGTAATGGTGTCTTTTAGGCTCATAGGGTCACTCCTTAAAAACGGCTGGAATGTTATAGGATACTGCGCCAGAACCATTGGCTGATCAAGTGTTGCTAATCGTTTCCTTCGGAGTTGCGCTCTGCGCTAATCGCACCCAACACCTTCAACGTTACCTTCTGTGCGTCTGTAATGCCATCGACTCCTGAAATGATCATGCCATCATAAGGTCGAGGCTTGTGCAGCACTTGCAGACACTCCCCGGTCTGCCGATCCCACAATCGGATTGTTTCGTCTTCACTGCCGCTTGCCACAACGCCGCCGTCAGAGCTGCACGCTACTGACCAAACGCGATCGCGGTGTCCGTCTAATACCTGCACCGCTCCCGTGTTCACATCCCAGAGTTTGACTGTGTGTTCGATGCCGCTACTAATAAAGGTGCGTCCATCAGCGCAGAACACCACAGACGATAAGCGATCGCCATCTTGAAATGTCTTTAAACACTGTCCTGTTTTCACATCCCACAGTTTCAAGGTGTGATCCTCGCTGGCACTGACTAGGGTCTGTCCATCGGGACTAAAGTCAATAGAGGTCACTCTGCGATCGTGATCTTTTAGCGTCTGCAAACATTGTCCGGTGTCTGGATTCCACAGTTGAATCGTGCAATCTTCGTCTCCACTCGCTAATAGCGCTCCATCGGGGCTGTAGGCGATCGACCAAATTCGGCTTTGGGCTGTGATAATTCGACAGCATTCACCACTCAACGTCCAGAGCCGAATGGTCTGATCAAAACTGCCGCTGGCCAAGATTTGCCCATCTGGACTAAACGCCACTGACAGTACCCAATTGGTATGTCCACGCAAAACTTTAGTCGGATCTTCGCCTTCTAGTGTCCAGAGATGAACGGTGTGATCTAGACTGCTGCTGGCGATGCGCTGACCATCGGGACTAAACACAACTGACCAGACCCAGTTGGTGTGGGCTTGCACTGTGTTGAGACATTGACCAGAGACGGTATCCCACAGGTTAACCGTGTTATCGGTGCTCGTGCTAGCAAGCAAGCTATGATGTGGACTAAACGCCACCGACAAAACGAAATTAGTGTAGCCTTGCAAGGTTTTGCGGCAGTCTCCAGAACGGCTCCACACTCGAACTGACTGGTCAGCACTACCACTTGCCATCCACACTCCACACGGACTAAACGCCACCGATCGCACGGGAGCACGATGCTGGTGCAACGTCTTGACGCATCGCTCAGTTCGCCAATCCCACAATTTCACGGTTTCGTCATAACTGGCGCTGGCGAGCAGTTGACCGTCGGGACTAAAGGTCACGTCCCGCACTTCGCCGATATGTCCTGATAAAGTTGTCACATCTTCAGTGACAAGGTTCCACAGTTTTACCGTTTCGTCTTCACTCGCACTTGCCAGCATCTCACCAGATGGATGAAACACGACGCCCCGAACGGCACTACTGTGCCCTTCTAACGTTTGGATGCATTCTCCGGTCGAGATGTCCCAGCGTTTGATCGTGCGATCGTCACTGCCGCTCACGAGAGTCTGACCATCGGGGCTAAACGCGATCGCGCAGATCCAGTGTTGATGTCCACTCAAAATCTGAACGCATTTTCCCGTGCGAGCATCCCAGAGGCGAATCGTGCGATCGGCGCTACTGCTGGCCACAAGGGATTGAACTGGACTAAACGCCACGGCAATCACCCATTCAAGGTGCCCCTGCAAAGTGTGTAGGCAGGCTCCTGTTGCCACATCCCACAGTTTGACAAACGTATCGGCACTGGCACTCGCCAAGGTCTTGCCATCGGCACTAAACGAAATGTCGCACACCCAATGCCGATGTCCTTGCAGCGTGACTCGCTTCTGTCCGTCGGCAACGCTCCAGAGATGCACCTCTCCCGCCGTATCGCTGGCTGCCAGTAGGGTTCCATCAGGGCTGTAGGCAACTGACCAGACGTTGCCCAAGGTATCTGAGAATAACGATTTATGTAAGCTGGCGTTGGTGAAATTGACGTGATGCAGCGTTGCACCTTGAAGATAGGCTTGCCAAACGGCTAACTCGGAAAAGTCGTATCCGGTCAGATCAACCTTGGCACAACACAAGAGATTGAGAACGTTTCCGGCTCCATAACCAGGAGCGCAGCCAAATTCTTGCCGCAGCGATCGCAGCACTTGCCGCAGCTTGTCCTCAAAATCACCATGACAATGAGACGGAGCCGTGAGCCGATCCAGCAAAGGTTGCACAATCATCCGGCTCTGACTTTCTCGAATGTAGTCTTCTGCACTCGCTTTCATCAGCGCGTGGGTCATGAACAGATTGAATTCACCCGTCAGAATTTCCTTATAAATCTGGCTGATCAGTTGATCAATCACATACTCCATGACCACGGGCTGTTGCGTGAAATTGGCTCCACGTTTTTCAACTAACGGTCTGCGGGCTAAAGATGCTAGCGCTTCTAGTAATTGGCGTTTTGGTACCGGAGGAACAATGTCGTCTGCCAGTTCCGCGATCGACACGCCATTCCGGTTGATTGCGATCCAATACATCATCTGCTTCTCTAAATCAGAGAGCCGATCAAACTGTTCGTCTAACAGTTGAGAAATATCGCCAAACACAGAGGTTTCTTGGTTCAAAAACTCAGCCACATTCCCATCAAACAATTCTTGAATTGTGGCAGCCGCGATCTTCAGCGCTAAGGGATTCCCAGTATAAAGATCGGTCAAATTTTCAAACGTTTGCTCAGTGGCGGTGAGGGATTTGGGCTTCAGTAGTTGATGAACATCAGACGCAGCGAGTCCTGTCAGCCGGAAAGAACGAATGGTGTCTCCTTCAAGCGCAGCGACTTCTCGCGGCTTTTCTCGACTAGTGATCACTAAACAGCTTTGATGCACCGTTTCACCGATTCGGCGGAACAAGGCTCCGTAAGCTTCATACCCGATCGGGTACTGTCCGGTCTGCTCACCGCTCCCTAGAATAGATTCGGCGTTATCTAGAATCAGGAGGCAGCGCGACGATCGCAGGTAGTGCATTAACCGCCCAATCTTACCGTCCACGGTTTCGGGGAGTTCGGTTTCCTGCTGCCTTGAGAGAAATTGAATCACGTCAGCCAGAATGTTCTCAATCGGAGGGGCGTCTCGCAGCGATCGCCAGATCACCTGCTCAAACTGGTCTTGTAGTGCTGTTGCCAACTTTACAGAAAGCACCGTTTTACCAATGCCGCCCATCCCTAGGATGGTCACTAAGCGGCACCCATCTTGGATGATCCAGCGTTGCAATTCTGCAAGCTCATAGGAGCGTCCGCAAAAGCTGGAAACATCGATCACTTCACCCCAGTCATAGTGAGGAGCGGGATGGGGAGAATGGGGAACGCCGTTAGGCGGCAGAGACTGCGAAGCAATGGTTAGAAGGTTGTTGTCTTCATCTATGACTCGACTCGACGCCCACTGTCTGAGGACAACTCGAAAGTTACTCTTGGTCACTCGCTGCCCAACGTGTTCTGAGAGTGTCTGCCAAAGTTGAGATCCGACTAGCTTCACATAGTCCGGATCGTAGCCTTTGGTGATGGCCATTTGTTCGTACGTTTGCCCTTCACACGCCAGACGAAAGACCGTTTCTTGCAGGTCGGTCAATCGCTCTCGTTCCAAAATGCTGTCTAGCACCCTTAGTGCTTCATCGATATTCATAGTTGATTGCACCCTACCCAGATTGATTGAAGGAGCGATTTAGATTCCAGAGCCTTCATCTGAACCTGTGGGTTCTTACGTGATTGGGCGCTGGTCGCTTCAAATGGTATGAATTTCAACCCGCCTCAGGGAAATTACGGAGCTATTTTCATTGTGGAACAAACCCTAAGGATTCACAACTAACGTTTTATAACGTTTGTGTTGCTGCAAGTCCTAACTTTTTCCCACAGACCTACTAGACCTGTTTGTTTTATTGTCTTGAATACAGGCGGTCGAGAAAGGCAATAGGTTATGGAGCCAGGACTTCCCAGTCTACATCCTTCACTTTCCATTCTCCTCCCCCTGCATAATACGGTTTGCTCAACCGTAGTAAGTCAATAACTGCCGTTCATTCGCCCCAAAACAATGACGAACCTGAACTTCTCACAAATCGCGAATCGGTTTCTGTTATCTGTACTAGAAGGTTTAGTCGATGGCATTCTGATGATTAATGTTGACGGCGACCTGATGTACGCAAACTCGTGTGCCGCAGAAATCTGTCAGAAGCTCAATGCCGAAGCTAATCATCTTCCTGCGGAGGTCTGGCGTTCCTGTAAAGCGCTAATTGAAAGCCGAGATCTCTATGGCGATCGCCCATTGGTGATCGAATCAGAACTGACGACTCCAGAGGGCCAAACCTATCGAACTCGCGCTCAGTGGCTCACGCTCGACGAGTTCGAGCAACCCTGTCTGCTGGTTCGACTCGAAGATCAGCAACAGTCTCTTCAAAGCCTTGTGTTTTCTGAGTCGAGGATGTTTGGCTTGACGCCTCGTGAGGCGGAAGTATGGTTTTTGCGCCGTTGCAACTTGTCTCGCAAGGAAATTGCGGCGCGACTGTTCATTACCATCGACACGGTAAAGAAACACTTAGGCAACATTCAGACAAAGCGCCAAGCTAATCAGGAGGGATGGTGCTGAGAGAGAAAAGATAAAAACTAGAGATGAGAACTTATCAAGCTTTGGCTTTGATCAGTTCTCATCTCCTAACGTTAAGTACGTCAACACAAAAAAGATGTAATAAATTTTGTCTCTTTATAACGATGAGCGCTCAAAAATTGTTCGAGATTCCGAAGCTTGGTTTTTCAATTTGAAAGAACAGGAGTGATCGCTAGGATTAGGCAGAGATAGCAATAAGTCTGTGAAACTCAAAAAAGACATTCAAGTTTTAGAACGGGTTTGACTATTGACCGGGTGGCAGTTGAGAAGATTGACCACCCGCTAACAGTTGAGTCTTCATAGCAGCGAGTTCGGCATCAATTTCATCCGTTTCACCGAGCGCTTCAATCCGTTTTTCAAGATCGGTGCTGCCCAGTTCTGCGATCGCTTCTGAATTTGCCTCAAGCTGCAATACTTTATCTTCCATCCGCTCAAATGCATTCATGGCGCTACCCGTTCCCACGCGACCCAGCATTTCTTGAATCTGAACCGAGGCTTTGGCAGAGCGGGCACGGGCAATGTAGAGATCTTTTTTCGTTTTCGCTTCCTGAATTTTGCTCTCCAGTTTCATCATGTTTTGCTTCAGCCCAGTGACCACTTCCGACTGCTGACCGAGTTGCGCTTCCATCGCTTCGGCTGTGTCTAAATACGATTTGCGGCGAGTTAAAGCTTCTCGTGCGAGAGCTTCATCTCCTTTTTGCAGGGCAAGTTGCGCACGACGATACCACTCGTCAGACGTGGAGCGAGCTTGTGACGCCTGGCGTTCAGTGCGTTTTTGAGTTGCGATCGCGTGTGCCACCGCTTGACGAAGCTGAATCAACTCATCCTGCATATCCAACACCGCTTGCTCCAGAATTTTTTCTGGATCTTCCATCTGTCCGATGAAATCGTTGATATTTGCACGAATGGCACGCCAGATTCGATCAAACAGTCCCATAGCAGATCTCCGGTAGGTGGGGTATGGGGTGTAGAGAGTGAGACGTCAAGAAAAGATGCTGATCAAAGCAATTTTTCTCTAGATCCCATCTCCTGTCCCCGCTTGCCGATTTTCCTCAATACTACCGTAGGATACAAAACCTCTTGCAAGAGTGAACTAGCAACAATTTTTTTAGCAGAGTCAACGCTTTGTCTTCCGTTGATGGTTCTACTGGTCTGTCAAATTTAGATGAATGGGTTTGGAAAGAGTGAGGGATGAGGGATGAAGTAAGCACGGTCATTCTTCCATCCTTACATTTCACTTCTCATCCCTCATCCCTCATTTCTAATCGCTCTACCGCTGATTGATATCTGCTGAAATTCCTTGGTTTTGCAAGGCTTGAGCTTTTTGTTGAGCTTCCACTTGATTCTTAGCCGCACCAAGTTGAATCTTGCCGTCAGGACGCAGGTAAGCATCAGGAGCAACCTTGCGAGCCGCATCTAAAGAGCGATCGCCAGTAAACGGAATTTCCACTTTATAAGGGTGATTTTCATTTGAAGTTCGACTGACAACGGTTGGAGCAGCTTGAACAGGCGGAGAGTAAACTTTAGCTCGAACGGGAGGACTATAGCTTCTGATCGGCGGCAGCGGACTATAGCTTCTAGCAGGGGCAGGATTGTGACTTCTGGCAGGGGCAGGACTGTAGCTGCGTTGCGATTGTAGGGAGGGTCGCTGCCCAGAGTAGCTTGATCCACCGCTCGAAGAAGAGGCACTATAGCGGTTCGCATAACTCGATGAGGTTCCTGAGGAGTAGCTTCTGGCAGGAGCAGATTGAGAACGACTAGGCGGTGCGGCACTACTAGCTGTTGCTCCTGTGGATGAGGCAGTTCCTCCTGAAAAGCTAGGTGCCGGAGGAGAGACGACAGCGCCACCATTCGACTGCTCGTTTGAGCCGGGTTGCTGTGTCTTTGAAGAAGCAGAGGGTTGCAAAGTAGATTGGCTAGCGGTTCCTACGGAGTTGCGCCCCGCGCTAATCGGAACGTTTCCCCGGGGTGCGCTCTTTAACGTCGCGAGATTGTCGAGTCCCAAGTTCACAAATTCTTGAGAATCCAAGGGTACACCCACTGGAACGTCGCTTTCCCCGACAGGATTGGTCGTTGTTTGACGAATAGCAGGAGTCTCACGCTTAGCAAAAATGCTGCCGATATTTCGCAGACTAGCGGGATTCATAATCACATATCCAAACATGGCGCTAGAGAGCAACAGCACCAGCATGGAGCCAACACCAAGCGGTGTTACCAAGCTTTCTAGAAAACTGCGTTCCACTTCAACTTGAGACTCTTCTCGCGATAGGCTTTGAAGCAATTCTTCAGAAGATTCTAAGTAATCCTCAGGAGGAGCGTTAGTTTCGGTTAGATCAGCGCGATTCGCTCTGCGAAGCTCCGAAGGATCGTCTAGATCTGGATCGGGTTCTTGGGTCGTCTCTGAGGGAGACAACGCACCATGTTCTGCCCCGGAATCTAAATCTAGATCGAGGGCAAGCCGCGCAAGTTCTGTCGAGGACTCGGAAGCATTTACATTCAAATCCTCAACACCTTGATCTTGAGAAAATGCTTTGGAGACGGAATGAGCGCCGACTAGTTGAGGAGAACTAGCGGCTCCAAGTGAAAGCATTGCTGCTTTAATCTGCTTTTGTTTTGGAGGAGCAATGATCGATGAAAGGGAGTGTCCCACTTGTACGGTCCCACGTTGGGGTACTCGTTGCCGTCGATATCGAGTTAATTCATCATCTAATCGAATATCTAAGCAGTCCAGGGCCCGCTGTAGTTTAGGATGGATAGACTCACTCGACGCATCGTGACGCATGTAGCACTCCAGATAATTCGCCATTCGGAGTTCGTAATTGACTAGATGTAAATTACGAATTTTTACCAGATAGTTTGCGTATTTAGTGTAGTTCAGACTTTAAGAAATGAAGCAGTTTATTCGCGCTTGAATCGCTTCTACACCAGAATAGATAAGCCGCAACCGTGCTAGTACGGGAAAACTATTAGTACAGAAACATGGGTAGTACAGCAACATTTCGTAGGAGTTACTTAACTTACCACGCAGCGATCGTAGAATTTACCTCTGACAGACGACAGGCCACGAGTGAGGATTTATGTTAGAGATTCAACAGCTTCTCCAATCTTTTGAATTACCTCAAAGCCAAGAACAGCAGCAGTTCGAGCAAATCTTAGCGAGTTGGACAGCGTGTGTTGGGGACGCGATCGCAGCGCAAGCTCGTCCGCTTTCAGTTCAGCGAAATGTTCTACAAGTCGCCGTTTCTAGTCCGGTATGGACGCAAACTCTTGTATTCGAGCGGCCCAAGATTCTACAGAAACTAAACGATCGCTTGGCAGATCCGCTAGAAGAGATTCGGTTTTCCACAGTTCAATGGCATCAGCAGCCCTTACTATCTACCTCTGCTGATCCAACAACTGTGTGGACTAATCATCCTTGTCGGTGCTCAGATGCGAGTCTTGCCAAAGGGAATGGTAAAGCAGCGACGTCTTCTCAAGCTTCCCAACTGTGTCTCACTCCAGAAACTGCCTTTGACCAATGGCTGACCCGCATTCAACAACGTAGCCAGCACTTGCCAGTGTGTCCTCAATGCCAGTGTCCAACCCCATTCGGAGAACTAGAACGCTGGGGAGTCTGTTCACTCTGCTCGGCGCAGAAGCAGTAATATACATATCTTTTGATATCTGTAAACCGTCATTCTAAGGGTATTTGTATCTAACTTTCATCAGAAGTTTGTGGAGGTTTAGAAGAGCATACTTACGTATCAAGACAAATTGAAACTTAGCATACCCTGCAGGAATAATTACAGTTAGAAACCTTATTTATTTCTAAAACATTGAGTTGACAGGAATGTATAAACGTCTAGTGTTTAACTTGATCCCTGACCAGTTTGAGGCAAAATTCCTATAATTTCGTTCAATTTAAAAAAATCGAGTTAAATAAATAGCCACTGCAATGTAATTCTAAAAAGAATCTAAAATCAGTTTGCTGCGTCTAAAACCTTAGAACCGTTATATAACAACACATTTAAGTTGTTTGATGAAGCGATGACATAAAAAATAGAAGGCAGAATAGATCGTGGGAATACTGCTTTAAGTCTGAAGCAAGAAAGTAAGTTGAAAATTGTTTCAACATGTCAAGAAAATTGTTTTTTCCTCACAGCTACTTAAGCGGCACGCTCTCTGAGTTGCGGCTTAAGTCATGAGTCTTGTTTTTAATCAGTCAAATTCCGTTAAAAATCCTCTAAACTATGCAACGTTCTGACTTCTTCACCTCAGCTTGTCGCCATTGTCGGCACTACCTTCCGCAAGGTAGACGCGGAGGACATTGTTCTCAACTAGATGTGCCGGTTCAGGGGCGGTGGAAAGCTTGCGCGATTGCCGCACCCGTTTTTGAACCTGCATGGGAATTTGACGGACTTCCAATGTGGCAACAAGAACGGTTGGAGGTACTGCAATCTCCGGTGCCTACTCTTCTGGAAGCAGCAGACGTTGCTGTAGTTAGTAATTCCTAGCTTGAGCAGCATTCTGAGATCGCGCTTGATGCAATGCCATTGATGCCACTTCCTACAGGGATATAGCTTTCGCGCCGTGATCACGGCGCGATTTTTTAAGGCAGCCAAGGGTATTTGCGAAAATTGGGCGGGCGTTTTTCTAGAAACGCTTGCTTGCCCTCCGATCCTTCTTCACTCATGTAGTAGAGCATAGTCGCGTTGCCTGCTAGTTCTTGTAGTCCGGCTTGTCCGTCGCAGTCTGCGTTAAATGCGGCCTTGAGACAACGAATCGCGATCGGGCTTTTCTCTAGAATTTCATTTGCCCAAATGAGGCCTTCTGCTTCAAGCTGCTCGATCGGAACGACGCAGTTAATAAGTCCCATCTCTAACGCTTGAGCGGCGGTGTATTGGCGGCAGAGATACCAAATTTCTCGCGCTTTCTTTTGCCCGACAATCCGAGCCATATAGCTTGCTCCAAATCCTCCATCAAAGCTGCCAACTTTAGGTCCGGTCTGACCAAAGATGGCGTTTTCAGCCGCGATCGTTAGATCACACAGCACTTGCAGAACGTTCCCACCGCCGATCGCATAGCCTGCGACCAAGGCAATCACCACTTTTGGCATGGAGCGAATTAAGCGCTGTAAATCCAGCACGTTTAGACGCGGTACGCCTTCATCATCTATGTATCCTGCGTGACCCCGGACACTTTGATCGCCTCCAGAGCAGAAGGCGTATTTGCCGTCGGTGTGAGGCCCAGCTCCGGTTAGCAAGACAACGCCAACACGGCTGTCTTCACGGGCATTCGCAAAGGCGTCGTATAGTTCTACGATCGTTTTGGGGCGGAAGGCGTTGCGCTTGTGGGGTCGGTTGATCGTAATTTTGGCGATTCCGTCGGTTTTGTGATAAAGAATGTCTTCGTAGGTTTTAGCGATGTGCCAGTCAGAGGTCATGAGTCAAAGGGTTGCGAATGTGCCTAGATTATTTTTGCGCCATTGGGCATCAAGGTAACGATCGGTTTTGAGTTCTAAAAGGCGAATTCCTTCTGTTGGTAAAGGATTCAGTCGCTGGGTGAACTGCTCCCACGTCTGGATGCATTCATACTGCACCTCATAAGTCTGGCAGAGTTTGGCGAAGTCTATGTTTTGAGGCGTGGCGAAAAATGCTTCAAACGGCGGATCAAATTGGGAAATTGGCAACATATTGAAAATGCCGCCGCCGTTGTTGTTGATCAAAATGATGGTGAGGTGTGATTTCTGCGATGTTACGCCCTGCGCTAATTGGAGCAAAAATCCGTTCGTATCGTGCAATAGCGCCAGATCTCCCGTCAATAACACGGCGCTCTGCTCATAAGCGATTCCTAACGCTGTCGAAAGCGTGCCATCAATGCCATTCGCGCCGCGATTGAAAAACGGTTGAATAGCGCGATCGCTCGGTTGCCAAAAAAATTCGACATCGCGCACGGGCATGCTGTTCGAGACAAATAGTGGAGTATGTCTGGGAAGATGCTGCGACAGCAGCCACGCCGCTTTTCCCTCAAACAGGCTGACTTCGGCTGCCAAGGTCTGATCAATGGTGTGTCGCGTGTTGGATTCAGCCGTTAACCAAACGTCGAGATACTGAGAATCACCTAAGCCTGCTTCTGGAAGAGTGACGTGTTCGACAGATATTGGAATGTGAATCGTTTTGCCGTGGAGCGGATCGAGGTTGCGATCGCCCCCCGGATCTATCACATACTGTTTTGGCTGATGCACCGCTAACCATTGCCGCAGTTCTTTGCTAGTTGGCATTTCTCCAATCCGAATCACAACCTCTGGCGCTAATTTTTCGGCAAAATTGGCGTTTCTCAGAATCGCGTCGTAGGTTGAAATCAGATAGGGCTGAAGGCGGGCATGATTTCGTACCGGGGATAATCCTTCAGCTAGGACAGGCATTCCTAGCGCTTTTGATAGGTGCGCGATCGCAGCGCAATATCGCTCTGCATCCTTGGGTTGAGCAACCCCAGCAATGATGATTCCCCGACGTCCAGCATCTGGCACACTCCATGCCAACGGTTTTGCTTCTCCCACCAAATCATCGACCGAGCGGACGTGATCAAAAAAGTCGTGTGGAAACTGATCGGCGATTTCGCTCATTCCGTCCTGTTGAATGGGCGGTAATGGATCGCGAAACGGTAGATTCAAATGCACCACCCCAGCAACGGGATAGCGCGATCGCTCCCATGCCTGCACAATCGTTTGCCGCCAATAGGCCAACATCGACAGTTCCAACGACGGCAACGCGACTTCAGCGTAACTAGCATACGACCCAAATATTTTTTGCTGGTCGATCGCTTGTCCGGCATTGCAGTTGCGGAGTTCAGGTGGACGATCCGCTGTTAATACCAAAAGCGGCACTCGGCTTTCTCGCGCTTCGATCACAGCAGGATAAAAGTTTGCCGCAGCGGTGCCAGAGGTGCAAATCAGTGCCACAGGCTGACCCGTGCGCTTGGTAATTCCTAACGCAAAAAACGAGGCGGAGCGTTCATCTAAAACCGGAATTGCGTTGATGTTGGGATGGCGAGCAAACGCGATCGCGAGCGGTGCGGATCGCGAACCCGGACAAATCACCGCCGTCTTCAGACCAAGCCGTGCTAACGTCTCAGTCAGAATAGATGCCCAGAGCGTATTAGTATTGCGAAAATCCAGCGGCATGAAATCAGAATAAGCGAGTACTGCTCTTCTACGGTAGTCGGTTTGCTCTTACCTCTACGCGGTTTCTAGGAAGTTCGCTATGCGCTAATCGCCTGAAGCAACGCCTGCAACTTTAGCTGCACCTCTGCCAGTTCCTTCTCAGGATTTGAGCCTGCCACAATTCCTGCGCCTGCAAACAATCGCGCTTGACGGCCTTGAATTAAGGCAGAGCGAATGCCAACCGCAAACTCACCATTTCCCTGATGATCGACCCAACCGATCGGAGCGGCATAGAGCGATCGCTCAAAGGCTTCAAATCGGCGAATTTGCTCACAGGCCTCCAGTCTCGGCGCACCCGCTACCGCAGGAGTTGGATGCAGTTCTGCCACCACATCTAGCAAATGGACGCTAGAAGGAACGCTTGCCCGAATCGGAGTTTGCAAGTGCTGAATATTAGATAGCTGTAGCAGTCGAGCCGGGGCAAGCTGAGGGGATAATCCTAGCGTGCTTAAATGCTGCATAATCGAATCGATGACGACCTGATGCTCATGAATTTCTTTCCGACTGTTGAGCAAATGGTTGGCAAATTGAGCATCTTCTGCGGAGGTTTTGCCACGCGGGGCTGACCCAGCGAGAGCATCGGTAGTCAGGGTACGCTCCGAGAGAATTTGAGAAATGCCGACCAGCCGCTCAGGACTCGCCCCGATAAAGGTTGAGCCTCTTCCGTTACTGGATGAGAAAATATAGCAGTTTGAATACAACTTTTGAAGATGATGCAGCGAAGCCACTAAATTGAGCGGCAGTGGAGAAAAGATGTCCAGTGCATGAGCTAAAACTACTTTGTGAAACTGCTTAGCTCGAATCAGATCTAATGCAGCAGCAACAGAGGTTGTAAATTGTTCGGGCGGGGCTACAAATTTCTGTTGAAAAAATGTTTTATTAGCATCGCTCAAATTCACCACTTCGTATTTAACGGCTTGAATTTTTTGCAGCGTTTGCCATACCCGATCAACAGTTGCTTCAACATCAAAATCAGCATCAATAACGACGTTTGCAACAACCGTGTAGCGCTCCTCTAAACTCCGTGTGAACTCTTGCGGAGTCTGGCAAAGCCACTCGTGACTCGACAAGGAGCTAGAGCGGACAATTTGCCAAGCGGGTAGAAAGACCGATGCGGCGGCAAACGCAGCTTCTCTGCTCGTATCAAAGAACGAGAAATTACAGAAAAAATGTGCCCCAGCAAAAGGGGCATTTAGGTCTCCAAACAGAGTTGTTTTTGCTAATGCGGTTTGAATAAACTCTTTCGCCTCAGCAAAACGATGACGACCTTCTGTTTCTAATTGTAAGGCAACATCAAACGCTAAAATTGCTTCTTGATGGCCGCTTTTTTCAAAATAAAAGTGGCGCTGAGTGGGTTTAACAACAGAATGTAAAACAGCTAATAGATCAACTGGCTCAATTGCTAGAGAAATACTAGCGATGCGTCGCTCTTGAAGATCAGAAATGGACTCTTTGCAGGTAAGTAAAAACTGATATAGGTCTTTATAAGTAGGACGTTGATCGAGTTGATACTGAATAGCTGTCATGAGCAAACAAATCTAAAGGTTAGCTTTAATGAACCTGCGATCGATGCAAGGTGAGACCCTGTAGGAATCACACCGAGATCTGGACGATCGCAAAAGCAATCTGCGATTGGCTCGACGAAGCCCGAAAGAGCTTCGCAGAGCGAAATCAAAAAGACCGCACTTAGACTATTAGCTGATCTTAATCGACTCGGTGATTTCCGTTGACTAAACCAGCACACGAGAAGATTTTTTACGACTCACCGAAAGCCGGAATTGGTCAGGCGGCACAAATGTTATACCGCGCCGACTAGGACGCACAGGACGGTCATAATTTGTTTGCAATTCGTAACAAGATAAAACAGTTGCCAATACTAGTTTCATCTCAAATAGTGACAGCGCCATCCCAATACAACTCCGATTGCCGCCGCCAAACGGAAAAAATTCGTAAGGTGAGAACTTCTGCTCTAAGAATCGTTCTGGCTGAAACTGATCTGGATTTTTGTAGGTCTTGGCTCTGCGATGGGCGAGGTAAATGCAGGGAACAAGAACGCTTCCGGGTTCGTACTCATACCCCTCCAGCGCGATCGCATGTTTCACTTTGCGCGGCTGAGCAATCAGCGCGATCGGGTAAACGCGTAATGCTTCTTTGCAAACGGCGTTTAAGTACGGTAACTGAGATAGAGCCACTGGATCGGGCGTGTCTCCCATTGCCTCTAATTCACGCGCTAACCGTGCCAAACACTCTGGATGACGATGAATCCAATAGAACGCCCATGTCAGCCCTGAGGCTGTTGTTTCGTGGCCTAGCAGCAGCAACGTCATGAGTTGATCCCGAAGCTCTTGGTCGCCCATCGCCTCGCCTTGCTCGTCGCGGGCCATCATTAGCACCGATAGAATGTCCGTTCGCTGGCTGAGATCTTGCGATCCTTCGGAGCTTGGCGAAGCTAATCGTCGCTCTGCAATTTCGGCAAAAATCAACGAGTCGATTTCCTTCTGTCGATGGAGAAAATCGCCCCAAGGACTCTGTTTTCCTAAGTTCTGCTGAAGCACTGGAAAAAAGAATTGCGTTGAATACAAGGGCGACGTAATCGCTTCTAGCAATTGACTCAGTAGCACTCGAAGCCGTTCGTAGCGTTCTCCTGGCACAAGTCCAAAGACAACTTGCAAAATGACCTGAAGCGAAATCTCCGCCATCTCCTGGCGAATAAAGATTGACGCTCCGGTTTGCCACTGCTCAATTCGCGATCGGGTTAGCTGACAAATCAAATTTCCCTGACTATAAAGCTGTTCTCGGTGCAGGGCAGGCATGAGCAATTGACGCTGCCGCTGATGCTGCGCTCCGGCTTGCATGATCAGCGATTGATTTCCGACCAGCGGACGAAAAATGTGGGTGACTTGACCAAACTCAAACGAGTCGGACAGGGTTGTAAAAATCGATTGAATCGATTGAGGATTGCTAAAGAAAACAACAGGGGGTGAGTTGATGCCGAGGACTCGAAGCGTGAAGGTATCGCCGTGTTGAGCAGCGCAAGCGTCGAGAAATTTTAGGGGCTGAGCTACGATCGCGAGAGTTTGTAGCAGCGGCGGCAAGTGAGAACCAGCAGGCAAAGTCATGAATGTTGTGAATCGAGGGTAGTTAAAAAGGGATCAAACGTTTTGTGAGTTCCAGTTTCAGCAGATCTTCAACTAGCCGAGGGTATTCATTCCTTGGGAAGGGTTGCCGGAGGCGTTCGCCACATCTGTTACCTGATTTGATGCCAGCGATGTCGATGCGACAACGATAAGGAGAACTGCATTTCCATCATTCATTGTGCTTTAACTGAAATTCAATTTCACGCGGATAAATTAACCAAACTCGCTGCGTCGGTTGCGATAGAGTTTGCACGAGCGGCGATAGCTCATTAATTTCTCGCAGTCCTTTGGTTGTTTGAATGTTAATGCCTTTGTGATAGAGCGTGTAGCCGCGACTCACCGCAACTCTTAAACCTGCGTAATAGTTAGCATCAAGTCCAGCTTGAGTCAGCCAGTGATGCGCTTTTTCTAGCAGGGTGGCGCGATCGCACTCATCTAAATGCGTCACCTCTAGCGCTTTCAGTAAATCGCGATCCAAAAATCGACGACACAGATCAGACAGGATCGGATCGTCATGATATTGCCAGCGTTGAAGATGATAGACAAACACCCCGTCATCGGTCGCCAAATATTGCTCTAAGGAAGGAGAATCGTGACTTAACCAAGCGCTAACATTCTCATCCGCCATCAACGTTCCAATTTGAAATAGCTGTCTCGCCCGTTCAAAGACTTTCGACAATACCCACGTCGCTGCAATGTTTTTGTGATGGTTGTAGACCTGAGCGTACATGAAATAGCGGACGACTAAATAATGCTCGATCGCGGCGATGCCTTTCTGAGCCACGACAAGCTGTTGGCTGACCAGATCGTATCGCAGCGCCATCAGAATTCGATCGAGGTCAATCTTGCCGTAAGATGCGCCTGTGAAGTAGCTATCGCGCATCAAATAATCCAAGCGATCGCAGTCTAACTGACTCGAAATCAACTGCCAGACGATCGGCAAAGGATATTTTTTGGCATAAACCTGCTCGATTTGACCCAGCAGACTTGGCGAGAACTGATCCAACAACTGCCGAATCGGAGCAGAGTGGGCCAGAATCTGCCGTGACCACATCTCATGATCGCTGCCAAAAATTTCTTCTGCCGTATGGCTAAATGGGCCATGCCCAATGTCATGAAGCATCGCCGCACATAGCACGATCGGACGATGAGGCAGCAGTTGCGGATAGTCCCGAAGGATGCGATCGAAGGCTCGCCGCGCCACCGCCATTACCCCAATCGAATGGGTAAACCGCGATCCTTCCGCACCGTGAAAGGTGAGACTGGCAGGACCGAGCTGCCGGATTCGTCGCAAGCGTTGAAAGGCAGGAGTATCAATCAGTTTAATTAACAGCGCTTCGGTTGGGTCGTTGCTGTTGAGCGCGATCGCACCATGCAACGGATCGTGATACACCCGCTCAAATCCCACAGTTCAGCCCTCACGTGTTTCCGGCGACGAGAGAATCTGAGGTGACAGTCTCAACCGCCGCTTGATACTGATTATCGGCCGCCGTGCCAATTTGATCGAGGCTAATGGCTTGGTCGAGGGCCACGATGCGATCGGGCTGAATGCCTAGTTTGTTGATGTCCGTGTGATTTGGCGTTTCGTACTTCGCGACCGTAACCGCTAATCCTGCACCATCAGAGAGATCAAACAGCGATTGAATTAAGCCTTTGCCAAAGGTTTTTTCGCCAACAATGGCGGCGCGCTTATTGTCGTGCAGTGCGCCTGCCAGAATTTCGCTGGCACTAGCGGTGCCTTGATTGACCAACACCACCAGCGGATCGTCGGTTAACGCGCCGCCCAGCGCTTCAAAGCTGCCAATCGTTCCTTGACGATTAACGGTGTAAACGATCGTGCCATCGTTAAGCCAAAGCCGCGCAATCTCAACACCTGCGTTCAGCAAGCCACCTGGATTATTTCGCAAATCGAGAATGTAAGAATCTGCACCTTGGCTTTCTAGCTTTGCGATCGCATGAGCGACTTCCATCGTTGCATTGGCGTTAAACTGGCTCAGCTTCAGGTATCCCACCTTTTTTCCGTTCGTTTGAGGGCGGAGTTCTGCCATGACCGGATTGACAGCAATGCGATCGCGGCGTAACACCAAGTCTTGCTCCGCCTGTCCTGTTCGCGCTACGGTCAGCGTCACCTGACTGCCAATCTTGCCCCGCATTCGCTCTGCGGCTTCATCGAGGCTTAAGCCCTGCGTCGAAACGCCATCAATCTTTAAGATAATATCTGCCGCTTGAATGCCAGACTTCGCTGCTGGTGAGCCTTCAATCGGGGAAATCACTTTGAGCAGCTTTGTCTCTAGGTCAAGCGCAATCTGCAAGCCAACGCCGGTCAGCTCTCCAGAAGTCGTTGTTTGCAGGCTCCGATACTGATCGGGCTTTAGCAACCGCGTAAACGGATCGTCTAACACCGCGACCATTTGCGCGATCGCCGCATAGGTCGCTTCTCGATCCGGCAATGGCTGCTTCAGATATTTCTCCCGTATCCCCCACCAATTGCTGTGGTTGAAGGTTGAATCGACGTAAGCGCGATCGATGACTCGCCAAGCTTCGTTCAAAAGCTTTTGATTCTCAGTCAGGGCATGGGCTGGAGACACGACGCCAAATGCGATTGCCACCGACAGAACCCCAATTATGAGCGAGCGGAACCAAGAAGAGCGTTTTCTCATAGTCAGCGATCGTAGCGTGAAACGGTTATACAGTGTAGTCTGTCTTACTTTGACAAAATTTTATAAAGCTTTCAAACCTTGGAGCAAAGGAAAGATTTCTTAACAAAGTATTAAGCTTAACAAATGTCTTGAAAACAAGTCCCAAACGCCTCAATTCCTGTCCAATTGCCTCTTTCCAAGGTGTAATCATCGTTACTCTTGTGTTACATTTTTTATGAACAGCAATCATTTTTAGGAACGCTTGCTTTATGGCAAATGTGTACGACTGGTTTGACGAGCGCCTTGAAATTCAAGCGCTCTCGGAAGACGTAACCAGCAAGTACGTGCCGCCTCACGTCAATATTTTTTACTGCCTGGGCGGAATTACGCTAACTTGCTTTCTGATCCAGTTCGCCACTGGATTTGCGATGACCTTCTACTACAGACCCACTGTGGCAGAAGCATTCACCTCCGTTCAGTACATCATGAATGATGTCAACTTCGGATGGCTGATTCGCTCGGTTCACAAATGGTCTGCCAGCATGATGGTGCTGATGATGATTCTGCACACCTTCCGGGTCTACCTGACGGGGGGCTTCAAAAAGCCTCGTGAGCTGACCTGGGTAACGGGCGTGATCCTGGCGGTGATCACCGTTTCCTTTGGCGTGACGGGCTACTCATTGCCTTGGGATCAAGTTGGCTACTGGGCAGTCAAAATTGTGTCGGGTGTGCCCGAAGCGATTCCGGTTGTAGGTACGCTGATTGCAGATTTGCTTAGAGGTGGTGCAAGCGTCGGTCAATCGACTCTAACTCGCTACTACAGCGCACACACCTTTGTGTTGCCATGGCTAATCGCCGTGTTTATGCTGGCGCATTTCTTGATGATTCGGAAGCAAGGTATTTCTGGTCCATTGTAAAACGTGACAATATCCGTCGCTTTACAGGTTCAAGAATTTTCTGTTTAGTTCTACTCTATAGATTGCTTGCTGTTTTCCCCTGCTGACTTCTGACCTTTAAGGAGAGCCTTTACGAATGGCAACCGTTAAGAAGCCGGATCTAAGTGATCCACAGTTGAGAGCTAAGTTGGCAAAAGGCATGGGTCACAATTATTATGGTGAACCTGCTTGGCCTAACGACCTGCTCTACATTTTCCCGGTCGTAATTTTGGGCACGATCGCGCTTTGCGTCGGTTTGGCAGTTCTCGATCCTGCGATGATCGGTGAGCCTGCAAATCCATTTGCGACTCCGCTTGAAATTCTGCCTGAGTGGTATCTGTACCCTGTGTTCAACATTCTGCGTCTTGTTCCGAACAAGTTGCTGGGTGTGGTGCTGATGGGTTCTGTGCCGCTAGGTTTGATTGTGGTTCCGTTTATCGAGAACGTGAACAAGTTCCAAAACCCCTTCCGTCGTCCGGTTGCAATGGCTTTGTTCCTGTTTGGAACGGCTGTTACAATGTGGCTCGGAATTGGCGCAACCTTCCCGGTTAGCCAAGGGTTGACCCTCGGTTTGTTCTAAATAAATTTGTTTCTTCTCGAAACAATCTGTGTGCCTGCTAGAGATCTTGAACCGTTCAAGGTGTTTGGTAGGCACTCTTTTTTTGGTTGTTAAAATGCCTACATGATGTGGAGAAGATTTCAATGACTTCCCAAGCTATCCCCGCTCAAGAGCAGCGCCACTACACACTCGAAGAGTATTTAGAGCTAGAAAGAAACGCAGAGTTTCGGAGCGAATATGACAATGGAAAAATTACGCCAATGACGGATGGAACAACCAATCACAACCAAATTTCTGGTAACAGTTACATCGCATTAAGCCTCGGATTAAGAAGGCAAAATTTCCGTGTGTTTATTGCAGACGTGCGGCTATGGATACCAACTGAGCGAAAATTTAGGTATCCAGATGTTATGGTCGTTGCTGGACAACCAGACTACTATAACGATCGTCAAGATACGATTACGAATCCTCAAGTGATTATTGAAGTTTTATCTGATTCAACAGAAGACTTTGATCGAAATGGAAAATTCACACTATATCAATCGGTTCCAACACTTCAGGAATACATTTTGATTGATCAGAATCAAATTGCAATCCATCAATTCTTTAAAACAGGACATAAGCGCTGGACGATTGATCAATACGATGAGCAAGATTCTGAACTGGTGCTGAAGTCGTTTGATTTGAAGATTGCGATCGCAGATCTTTACGAGAAAGTCGACTTTGTCAATCCGTCTTAACCGTCGTCATGAAAATTGTACTGACAGCAGTTGGGCAAGAGTTGGTTGAGGCATGGAACCAGTTTTGCCAAGATTTAGAGGATGTTTCTGTGCATCGTGGTTCGATTCTGGATGTCCAGTGTGATGCGGTGGTGAGCCCTGCCAATAGCTTTGGTTTTATGGATGGTGGAATCGATGCAAGGTATAGCGATCGCGTCGGGTGGCATGTTCAAGAGCGCTTGCAGAAGCTGATTCAAACGAAGCATCATGGAGAACTGCTAGTTGGTATGGCTGAGATTGTCGAGACCGATCATTCCGCAATTCCATATTTGATTGCGGCCCCAACGATGCGCGTTCCAATGGTTCTACGAGATTCAGTCAATCCCTATTTAGCCGCCCACGCCGTTCTGTTGCTAGTCAAACACGGTAGGTTTGAGTCCGGCTCGCTGGCAGGGGAGAAGATTTCAGATGTGGTTCAAACTATTGCGTTTCCGGGCTT
This sequence comes from Myxacorys sp., assembly GCF_059501405.1. Lineage (NCBI taxonomy): Bacteria > Bacillati > Cyanobacteriota > Cyanophyceae > Leptolyngbyales > Leptolyngbyaceae > Myxacorys > Myxacorys sp. The sequence continues at coordinate 6,050 of NZ_JCACCM010000086.1, read as the reverse complement.
AGCAACGGGGATTGGACAGGTGGATGTAAATGTTTGCGCTCGGCAAGTCCGTGCCGCGATTGAAGATGTGGTTCTGGGTAGCGAGTTTCCGACATCCTGGGCAGATGCTCAAGCAAGACATCGGCATTTGTGTAGGGAATAGAGGGTGAGATTAAGAACTCAACGTCTATGAGTGAAGACCACCTGCCTGATTTTCCCTTATTTCTACACGTTCAAACATTGCCGCCAAAGCCTTGCCCCCGCAGGCCTGTGGACCAAATAAGTAGTTCACCATTTTGTCCACCCGCTGCCAATTGATGCCCTTGAGGATGCCAAGACAGGCAGGAAAATCCACTGGGCGCACCATTGAGAACTTGAATTTGACGCTTTGCTTTTTGCCACAAACAGACCGAACCGTCTGCTGATGCTGAAGCCAGTAAAAAGCTGTCGGGTTGGAACTGGATGGACTGTATTGTTGCTTCATGTCCTGCCAGAACACGACCTTCCCAGCCCAGAGTCTCGTCTTCCTGTTTCTCCCAAATTACAATCCCCTCAACACTAGAAGAGGCAAGTAGCGGTGCTCCTGCTTTGGTGAAGACATTTGACCAGTTTAGCTGACGGATTTTACCCGGAAAACCTCGCATCACCCAAGGATGAGGGTTTTCCCATTTCAGCACAGTGATGGTGCGATCGAGATTGCCAGACGCAATGTATTTACCATCGGGCGACCAAGCGATCGCCACACTTGCTGAAGGTATCGTCAGCAAATAGGGGTCATCATTCCAATCGTCTGCTGTCCAGATCTTCACGCCTTGATAGCCGCTCACACTCAAGCGTTTGCCATCGGGATGCCAGGTGATATCTAGGGCAGAAGAGGTATCGAAATTCAGAGTGGCCGCAATATTGACTGATCCTGCATCCCACACCTGTACATATTTTCCCAGACTGAATGCCAGTAGATTCTGAGTTGGACTCCACGCCAAGCGATCGACCCAGGCAGCAGAATTTCCCAAAGTAGCAATCAATTCAGGCACTTCTGAGTGCATCCGCCAAATGTTCACTTGTTCGTTCTGCCCTCCCGCTGCAAGAAATTGCCCGTCTTGGGAGAAGGCAAGACAGTCTACCGATCGTCCAATCACCTTTTGTAAAGACATTACCTGTAGCGTCCCTACGCCATGATACAAAACCACCTCGCCAGCCCCAGAACTAGCGGCTAAGGTTTTGCCATCAGGGGAGTAAGCGATCGCTGTGACATAATCTGACAGTCTTCCTTGCGAGTGCAACGCAAATTCACTTTTCTTCTTTGCCTTCAGACCTGTTGTTTTTAGACTAGACATGCCCGAAAATCCTCTCTGAGTTGAGCTTCATCCAAGTTGCGACCAATAAAGACCAGTTTGTTTTTGCGGGTTTCTTCTGGTTTCCAGGGGCGATCGGCTCTGCCATCAAACAGCATGTGAACGCCTTGAAATACAAACCGCTGATCTTCACCGGCAAGGCTCAGAATGCCTTTCATGCGGAAAATATCGGGCCCCTGAGTTTGCAGCAGATTGCCGAGCCACTCGTTAAGCTTGTTGCCGTCCAGGTCACCAAATTCGACGATCGCCACTGAACCAACCGTCTCATCATGCTCATGCGCGGTTTCGTTCAAAAACTCTGGGTCGATTTCCAGCGCCCAATTCAGGTCAAAGGCACCAATCCCCAGTAGGGCATTCATCTCCAGTTCAGAGTTGCGAGTGCGGTAGATTTTGGTGAGTGCATTCATGCCCCGAATCCGCCGCTCCAGGTCATCTAGATCGGCTGGAGTGACCAGATCGGTTTTGTTCAGCAACACCACATCGGCAAAGGCAATCTGTTCCTGTGCCTCCTCTGCCTCCCAGTGCTGCCAAATGTGTTTGGCATCCACGACGGTAACAACTGAATCGAGATTGGTTTGCGCCTGTACATCCTCATCCATGAAAAAGGTTTGAATCACCGGAGCCGGATCAGCCAGTCCGGTAGTTTCAATCACTAAATGGTCAAACTTATCGCGCCGCATCATCAGATTACCGATGATGCGAATCAGGTCGCCTCGCACGGTGCAGCAGATGCAGCCGTTATTCATTTCAAAGATTTCTTCGTCGGCGTTGATGATCAATTGGTGATCAATTCCCACGTCACCAAATTCGTTGACGATGACAGCGACCTTTTTGCCATGTTCGTGAGTGAGGATGCGATTGAGCAAGGTAGTTTTGCCTGCGCCCAGGTAGCCTGTCAGCAGGGTTACAGGAACACTGTCTTGCAGTTCAGAAGCAATCATAGGTCGGTTTAGATAATGAAAATCATTATCATTCTAGTCGGTTCTGGCGGCGAGATCGAGCCCAAGTTCAAGATCTTAAAAGACGCAAGCCACTTAAGGTGACTAGAACAGTGGAACCTTCATGTCCAATCACGCCCAGCGGTAGCGACATCTCTCCTGCAAAGTTGGCGACCAGCAACAGCACGATGAATCCGAGGGCAAAGGCAATATTTTGTTTGACAACGAGATGCGATCGCCGTCCTAACCGCACAGCGGCAGCAATTTTGGTCAAGCGATCGGTCATTAGTACAATATCTGCCGTTTCCAAAGCGACATCGCTGCCTGCCGCACCCATTGCAATTCCAACTGTTGCCTGAGCTAACGCGGGGGCATCGTTAATGCCATCGCCCACCATTGCCACTGAGCCGTATCGCTGTTGCAGTTTTCGGATCAGGTGAAGTTTATCTTCTGGCAGCAATTCAGCGTGAACTTCCGTGATGCCAACTGCATGTGCAACACTCTGCGCGGTTTCCTGATTGTCTCCGGTGAGCATAATCAGGTGTTCAATGCCCAGCTTCTTCAATTGAGCGATCGCTATTGCTGCCTCCGATCTCACCTGATCGGCAATGGCAATCATCCCAATCACCTGATGGGCTCGAACGACCCAAACGATAGTCTTGCCAAGTTCCTGTAGGGCAGTGGCCTGCGATCGCAGGGCGTCATCCCAATCCGTCACTAGCGGCTGCACAAAGGCTAATTGACCTACCACTACAGATTGGTGATCCACCTGCCCGGTGATGCCTTGCCCTGGATAGGACTGAACAGCCATTGCGGTTGGAGAAGACAAAGGGTAGGCTGCACGACAAACGGCTTGCCCGATCGGATGCTCCGAGGAAGACTCTAGCGCGGCTGCAACTCGCAACACCTCGGTTTCTGAGTACCCGGTGGCAGGAATGACAGCGCAAACCTCTGGCTGTCCGGTGGTAAGGGTGCCTGTTTTGTCAAAGGCGATCGCGCTGATTCGTCCGATCAGCTCTAATTGCGCTCCGTTCTTAAACAGAATTCCCTGTCTGGCTCCATTAGCAATGCCGGAGAGCAGAGTCGGCATGATTGCCGCCATCAGCGCACAAGGGGAAGCCACGACCAGGAAGATCAACGCTCGGTAAATCGTTGTTTCCCAACTCCAGTGCCACAAAACGGGCGGCAACAGAGCTAACAGAACGCCCATCAGCACAATAACTTTGGCATAGCCCCGCTCAAACCGCTCAATAAACTGCTGCGAGGGGGGCTTCTCAGTTTGCGCCTGTTCCACCAGGCGAATCACCCGCTGAAGTAGGCTGCTTTCCGGCAGTTGATGGACTCGCAGTTTTAATGCACCATTGCCGTTGAGCGTTCCTGCAAAAACTTCGTCTCCCACAGTTTTCTCGATCGGAACCGACTCTCCAGTAATTGCCGCCTGATTAATCGTGCTGTAGCCATCGACAATTACGCTATCAGTAGGAATGAGTTCTCCCGGTTTCACCAGAATTGTGTCTCCGATTTCCAGATGGGCGATCGCGACCTCGTCTTCCCCGTGCGATCGCAAAACTCTGGCAGTGTCGGGAGCGAGACTCATCAAACTGCGAATACTGCGATCGGTGCGCTGCATCGCATAGTTCTCTAATGCGCCACTAATTGCAAAAATTAAAATTAGCACTGCGCCATCAATGATCAGAAAATATTCTCGTCGCCACAGTCCCAATCCTGCGGCTCCTAATGCCGCTACAATCATCAGCAGGTCTACATCCAGTTCCTTCTCTTGAAACAGGGTCGTCAACCCTTCGTGGGCACTTTCATACCCACCCACGACATAGGCAGCCACGAGGAGGAATAGCGCGGTGCCTACCCATGCCAAATGCAGTGCCCACCAGCCCAAAAACACCAGCACCCCACAGACGATCGCCGCCAAAACATCGCTTTTTGCCTGGCTGAATGCCACTAAGCGAGTTTGAGGCAACTGGATTGAGTTAAACATGAGTAGTCATCTAGACGACTCTTTCACGCTAAACCTTGACATTAGTGTTAATGTCAAGGTGTCTACCGCCCTACTGCTAATCTATGGGTCAAAACCTAACGATTAAAGAATTAACCGATGCCGTTGGCGAGTCTTTAGGCGACGATGGAGTCGAACGAGTCACGCCTCGTATGGTGCGGCATTATCACCAGTTGGGATTAATGCCTCAACCGACGCGATCGTCCGGTAACTATCGCCTCTACTCTGACCAGGATGTGCAGCGGCTCAAGCGGATTGTAGCACTGAAGCAGCAAGGGTTTCAGTTGTCCCACATTCACAAGCTGTTGGAGGTAGAACCCGAACTTGAGCAAGAAGCATTGATGGCGCAGTTGCAGCAGCAATATCGCACCGTGATGCAGCAGATCGCTCACTTGCGGCAGACAGCATCGGCACTTGAAGGGCTGTTAGGACGCGATCGTCCCTGCCAAATGATTCAGGCTGAAGCCCTTTCACAACTCAAGCAACTAGAAGTCGAAGCCCAAGTGAATCTAAACGGGTTAGATCAGCTCTGGAGTGGTTTGGACGCTCAGGTTCATGCACACCCAGAGGCGTTTCAAGAATCGCTGCAACGGCTATTGCCTGACTTGAGTGTTTACGGCACATCTCCTCCAGAAACTCGCTCTGAGATTGAAATTGATCTACTCTCCCAGCTTGTGCTTGCCTGCGGAGATGTGAGTTTGGTGTCGTTTGTGCGCTTGAGCCGGAAACCGGAACAAAATGCGATCGCGGCGGCTCGTCATGCTCTGCAAGTGGGTTGTCCGATCCTGGTTGATACAGCGATGGTAAATGCCACGCTAGATCACACGCGGCTGGCCCATCTAGGATGCAGCGTTGAAACCCTAATCGCCAACCCACATCTTCACAGTGCAACCGAAGCAGAGCAAGAATTTTGGTACAGTCAGGCACTTCAGCATCGAGTGAGCCATCTGCCAAAAAACTGCATTTTAGTCATTGGTTATGCGCCTTCAATTTTGCTGGCAGCTTGCGATGCCATAGAAGAAGGCATGATTCAGCCAGCCTTAATCATTGGAATGCCAATCGGGTTTAGTCATGCCCCAGCGGCTAAACGAAAATTAATGCGGTCTGGGGTTCCCTACATCACGATCGAAGGCACACTAGGCGGCGGATTACTCGCAGCAACGAGCCTTAACGCTCTAGTGGAATCGCTATTGGAAAAACCGGATTGCCATTGCTATCTGAACGAATCATCCAGATCATGAACGTTGCACTGTTTGATCTCAATGCGCTGCAATTTCTACCGCATACTCGGTCTCGCTGAGTTCAGGGGGTGACAACGAAGCTATAACGTAGACTGTATGAGAGAGATAGCGTTGAGACCTCGTTGAAAAAAGGAGCGTTTTTGCGGTTTGAGCGCCATCAGTTGGGTCGCTAAGGATGACCAAAGATTGAGGCTGCTAATCCACAAACTTCCATACAGTCCGAGCCAAAAATGACTGTGACGGTTTTGAGTACGTTTCGGTTCTTTGATGCGGTTCCTTCGGAGTTGCGCTTTGCGCTAATCGACGTAATACTGCACTTGCTTAGTACGAATGCGCTGACCCCGAACAGTGGAGATGGAATAAGCAATCGCAATCAGAACCAGCAAGGCTGTGAAGCGGTGCTTACAGGCGTGACAGTCTTCGAGGTTGTAGCCGCCTGATTTCAGGTCGCGAAACATCGGTTCAATACAGAACCTGAAGTCGTAATGAAACAGCGCTTTGTCTGCGCCTACAAAGCTGGTCA
>NZ_JCACCM010000085.1:0-31341 GCF_059501405.1 Myxacorys sp. | reverse complement strand
TTGCATTCACTGCCTTAAAACAGTGACTTGACATTTAAGATAATCGCTAGAACACGACCATTCGGACAGCAGGGCTGTTTCATTGTGAAAATGGAAATTTTCATACTCGATTCTCTCGTCCAGCGTTCTTGAATTTTTTGAACCTCACAAACGCGGGCTTGAGGCTTTCAGATATCTCCTAATGACAATGAAACAGCCCTGCCATTCGGACAGCCATACGCGAATGGGCTGCGGCGTAAACGCCCTTACATCGGGGACAAATGGCATCTTGATGAAGTGATGGTGACGATCAAGGGATAGCAATATTATTTGTGGCGAGCGGTGGATGCGGAGGGGAATGTGCTGGATGTCCTGTTGCAACGGTATCGAGATACAGATGCGGCAAAGCGGTTCTTTCGCAAACTGCAGAAAAAACAAGGCTTCGTGCCACAGGTGATTGTCACCGATAAACTCAAGAGTTACGAAGCGGCAAAGAAACAAGTCTTGAGGAACGTGGATCATCAACACCACAAGGGATTGAACAATCGAGTCGAGAATTCTCACCAACCGATTCGGCTCACGCGAAGCGTGTCCGACAACAACTTCGCCAACGCTTTCAAGATTGGCGAGAAATCACTTGTCTGAAAACGGCTGCGTAAATTGAGCAAACCTAGCGATTGCGGGATTACTGTACTTAATTTATTTTAAATATTTCCGATTAAGTTGATAATACCGTTTCCACCTCCACCACAATGAAACTTCTGAAAGCAGGTTACGTTGAGCTTTGGGAATAGTTGCTGAGTTACTACTAGCTGCTGGTTAAATTGAACTTTTCCCTAATCCACCTGCAAGATAATCTGTTTAATAATTTGCTCAATTTCTTGGGATGAAATGCCTCCATTTTCCTGATCCCTAGTGATGATTAAGGTTCCTCGGCTACCGCCTCCTTGGCTGTATGGAAGAATGTCGTTGCTACGATACCATGCCAGCTTAGCCTGCCATCGTGCTTCATAATCAGGTTTATGTAACAACCCACAGTGCTCCCAGAAATATGTGATTCCAGAATCTGCATCTTCTATTGTGAAATCTGGAAATCTCGTGAGTCCTCCCATAGTTAGTGCTTTTTCATATGAGTAATCAATGTTGTGCGATGCTAGTCGATCAGCAATGACGACTTCCGATTTGGAGCGAACAGCTTCTCCTCGAAGTGTTCGATGGATCAGATTCTTCTCAAGGAATCGTTTTTCGACTCGTTGAGCTTTACCCGAACTGGCTGCAACAGGAATGAAAACTTCTACCAGGTAGGGATTGGTAAATAAATTGGTCAACCGTCGTGCAGTGTCAGATAGGGCATCTGATGAGTACTTTTTGATGCTGGAACGGTTGCCTTGGTGCAAAATTACGATTCGATCGCGCTGACGAGTCAAAGCTGTGTAGAGAAGCTCTCTTGAAAGAAGGCGACATGGATTTGGCAATATCAGTAGCACTAGCCCAAATTCACTTCCTTGTGATTTGTGGACGGTCAAGGCATAAGCTAGCTCTAGACTTGCCTCAGACTCGTCGCTAAAATCACGATCGCGAAATTTGTATTGGAAATTAGGTTGGGAAGAAAATTCAACTTCAAGCTCCCAGGGCAAGCCTTTGTACGGGCTGTTCCGAGTTTTAAGTTGCCCACAAACAACACCGATTTCACCATTTGCGATATAACCACGCGCACCTTCAGATGGGTAAACGTTTTTTCCATTCCGACGATGGTTGAATATGTTGATTACTTTGTCCCCATAAACGATTTCCTCAGTCCCCACGGGCTTCACTGTTTTTCGATGAAATGGGTGCCGAGCTTTTTCAACGATTTTGGATTTGAAGGTTTTGTGAATAAGACGATTAATTGCGGTGACACCGTGGGATTGATCTCGAACGGGGGAAAGAATTTGCCAGGCTTCTACAGCTTCAGCATTACCTTTATTGAAGTAAACGAAACCATTTGAGGCGTTGCCACCAAGAGAAATATCGAAACCTTGAGCATCTTCCAAGTTCTCAAGCTTCAATTCATCCTTCAAAATCTCAAGCAACTTTGCACTGAAGTCTTCTGGTTTCTCCCAAGACTCAAATCGGACATATTTTGAGACATCTGCTTTAGCAATAATATTGAAAACATCATCCTCAGCAGGTGCTAAAGCGCGACCACTAAACCATTCTGCCAGTTGTAGGTCTTCCCTCGATTTTCCAATTTGGCGGCGGAATACAGTAAGTTCTGCATAACCAGAACCGATACGAGGAAAGGTAGTCTCTATATTTTCTGGCGCAAGACGGGTAGCAATGTCAACAAAGGGGCGTCCGGGACCAATCGGAGGAAGTTGTCGAGGATCTCCCACGAGAATCAGCCGATCAACACCCGCTTTGAGAGCACTGAGCAACGCTGCTAACATTTCCTCCGTTAGCATAGAGGCTTCGTCTACAATTACTGTTCGAGCAGTATCTAATGGCGGTTGTTCGGATAGCTTGTATCGACAAGTTCCAGGATCATAGCGATCGCACCCGTTGAGAAACTGAGCCAAGGTATAAGCCTTGATCTTGGTTGACGTTTCCATGCGAACACTGGCTTTGCCAGTGGGGGCTAGCAGTAGAACTTCACCTGCAGCAATGTCTCTCTGATTGCAAAGCACTGAAAGAAGCGTAGTTTTTCCAGTTCCTGCTTGCCCAATCAAGATTGAAAAGCGAGATTCGGCTAGCTCTTTTAAGGCGGCTGCTTTTTCTTTCCGTGCTTGTTCTTCCTCCTGGCGTGCTTTTGGATCACTAATGGTTTCTAATGCCTGGCAGAGATGTTGATCGAGGAGCGATCTCCAGTTGACGTTAATTTGATGGCGGTTGCCTTTGATGCGTTTATTGATCCGAGAGCGGATCAGGTTTCCCATTTCCGATAAGCGAGTGAGTTGGTAGGCGCGATCGCCATTGTGCAATTCTTTTAGTTCAATTGTCTTAGGGAAGAACCCCTCTGCCACAGTCATCATGTCAGGAGTAATTTCACAAGGTGGCTGTAGAGGCAACTCACGAATTTTGAGAATGACATCATCTTGAGGCAACAGGGTATTCCCATCACTCGCTGCTTGCTCCAAGATTTCAACCGTTAGTGCTCGGATACGGCGCTGGTCAGTGCCACCATCAATTTTTGAAGGATTGGGCAGAGGATGTTTTGAGCGGATTGCTGGGTCAGGAAACACTCCTCGATCGACGGTCCAAACACTGATTGGGCAGTGAGTGTGAAGGGTCGCTTCGTAAATTAGATAGGGGTTTTCTAGAAAATCTTTATCCGAGTAATGAACTCCTTGCTGTTGTCGTACCTGGGGTACAAAGAGCATGGATGCCTGTTCAGGGGTAATTTCAAAACGGCTGAGTAGTTTGAGAAAAGTACACCGTTCATCGGAGAGTTTTTCCCATGTTTCCTTGAGCATCTTGTTAATTTGTGATGCTAGTTGGGGAGAAAGGTGAGCTTTAGGATTTTGGAAAACTTGATCAACAAGTCCCCAAGGATCTTCGTTATCCCCAAGTTGGGCTGCAATATTTCTGGCGACGAAAGTTCCCAGTTCGATTCCGAAAGCACTTAAAGCAGCTCCTAAGCCAGGACAAGGACCCCGCATTTTCCACAATTCGCTCAGACGAGCATCAATCCATTGAAGACATTGCTCCCAAGGACCTGGGATATGATATTGAATGGATTTTTGCAAGGAGACTGCACAGGCTAGTAGGGCTGCGATCGCCCCATCATGGGTAACATGCTCTGTGGCATAGGAAAACTCATCGATGCGATCGCTAGGTGCAAAGGCAGCAATTTCTTCTGGGTTAAAATCTGGATTTTGCTCAGCGAGTTCAAGAGCTTGATGGTAAGGAAGCAAAAAACCATCCTTAAAATCGGGTCGAATGGAATGCTGAACCATGCGCTCCCACAAAATAGAACGCAGGTCGCCCGGTTGGTTGTATTTGTACTCTACTGCTTCGCCAATGTGTTTTACTCGTCCCACCCCAACAATAATGCGAACTCGTCCTGTATCTTCAACAAAGGGAACTTGTTTGGTGTAGAAGAAGCAGAGGGATTCCTCTGGATGTACCTGCTCGAAAAAACAGTCGAGTAAAGCACGTTGATTACGATGCTCCTGTACCCAACCCGACTTAAAGGGAAGTTTGGGTTCTCGGTTTAGGTCGTAATTAATATCAAACTGCTTCAAATGCTGCTCTACTGCATCAGTACGCATCCAGAGAAAGGGAAGGGCCGCTGCTGCGTAGGAGGGATATCGCATTGGGGTCGGGGCAAAGTGACCATGCGTTTTTGATGAAGTTTCGACATAGGGATGGCGTGCCTCTCGTATGAACTCGAACGGTGCCATGAAGGTTCCCCGCTCGGAAATGCAACAGGGGTATTGGGATGGAGCTAAATCCTTGATGGATTGGCCTGAAACAGAATCCTCAGCCAAGTCATCTCTTTTAGTCGCTATATTCTGCAACTTTAAGCAAGCTCCATTGAGCCGTGGAGCATTGCAAACTGTGCCGTTCCACTCCCTGTCGTGCCAGGGGACGCGAATAGAGATATGGCGAAGTGAATAAGTTAATTCTGTTGGAGATTGCATAGCCCTGGCTGTTTACAGATTTGCCCAGTTCTAGTGATCCCAGAATCTTACAGATATCTCAGTACCCAGTTATAACTTTGAATATCAAAAATCAAGATTAGTTGCTGCTTGTTGGGCTGTCGCTCTCAATTCAGCCAACGATGGATCACTACCACAATCAGGGCAAATATACATCCACTTACCTTGGAACTCTGGATGGTCTGAATTACGGTGAAAGCAGTCTTTGAATTTGAGGAGATGATGATGTTCCCCATAGCAACTTTGAATAACCCAGAAGCTTCCACATTGAGGGCAGGAACAGTATAATCCTGTTCCGTTACCAGCCCGTCCTTCGCGGTAGACGACTCTTCCGATTAACTCTTCTTCCGAAATACGATCGGGTTTCCAACTTGAGTGAACATCATTCCCCCATTCGAGTTGTTGCCCACAAGATAGGCATGCTGTGCAAAGTTCGCTGTTATGATATTGAAACAGAAGTCGCAGAATTCGTCTAACTTGGCGATCGTCATCATTTCCTGGCACTAAGACAATTGCCCCATACTGATGACCCGGATACTCTAATTCGTTCATCTCTACATCAAATTCTTCTAGTACTAATCGGTGAAAGGGAACCTCTCCCCAATAATCTCTCTTAGGATCTGTATGAAGAATGAAAGCGCAGGCAAGAGGTAGTTCCTCTAAATATCTGTCTCTTGCAATATCTATTACATCCTCAATTAATCGACCGTCTCCTTGTTGGTCGTAATTGCGGTATTTAGCATCAAAACAGTAGTTATTAGTTTCCTCATTAATTGAGAACCGGATAATGATGTCTGGAGTTCTTAATTGACCATCAGCTGTAGTTAATTGAGCTTCGTAAATTAAGTGAATTGTGTAAAACTGTCCATTGCTTAGCTTTCCTCTTAATGAGAAGGGAGTATTTCTGGGTAGCTTCAATGTTCCATTAGGCTCAACCTCTATACTTTCAAATAAAGTTTGCCTCTCATCCAATGGCTGCATATTCGCGTATAAAATGAATGCGCTATATAGCTTTACGACACACCAGGTTTCATAAATCTCCCAAGTTGGTTGAATCTCTCCTCGATAAATATGCTCAAGAAGATAGAGAACTTTTTGGATGGGTTCAAGAATATCTCCTTTAGAGTTTGAATACTTTTCAAAAATCGGACCATAATTTGGTGACGCTATCAGACGAAGTGAATTAAAAACTGGCTCATCCGGGGTTTTTATATCTACCAAGAAATTGGAGCTTCTCGATTGAGTTGCCCACTGAACACAAGATTGGAGTTGTAAAATTTTGCAATTAATTTGCTTCTTTAATTCTTCTTGTCGCAGCCGAAACGTTTGAATTCTTTGTTTAGATGCTTCTATAAACTCTTGAAACTCCTCATCCTTTCTACGAGGTTTGGCAGGAATCAGGTCATCCTCAATATTGATCAAGCTGAGTGATTCAAGGCTAGTGATGAGTCCGCTTGCTAAATCCAGCAAATAAACATCAAGAATGTAGCAAAGAAATTCATTTTCCATGCACTGGGTTGATTCTATCCGAGTCATTCCTAAAACTCTTCGTTTGCCAGGTTCTACCTTTGATTTGATTAGAAGCTGTGGTGATAGGTTGGCTTTTCCGATGCCTACTGGGCCTACCTCGGTGACGAAACTCTTCAGTGGTCTTTTCTGGATGGCTGACCAGTTGTCTTGTACAACGGCTGCTAATTCAAGCAGTGCGGTAGCAGTTGCTATCATTCCATTCCCTGCAATCCACTGTTGTCCTAATCCTTCTGCGCCAAAACCTTCACCCATTGGTACTGGAACTAATCGCCGCACACACCAGGCGGTAGAGAGTGCCAGAACTCCAATATCAGATACCATGCGGTCAATTTGCCACTCACTAATGTTGGCAGGATAAATATGCAGAGTTGTTGCCGTATCTCGCGCAACCTTGCCAGTGCTATCTATTAAAACGACGGTAACTTCACCCGATCGCCGAATAATTTCGACTCTTTCTCTTCCGGGTGGTAGCTCCCAGCGATTTGTATTGGGGACTTGAATGAGTAATATGGGTGGTGTGCCATCGAGTGCCACCTCACCTTGCCAAGCACGATCGAGTTCTACATACCAAGCACCTCCAAACTGCCGAACGTGCGTAAGGCCGTCTTCATCTGGATTGAATGGCGTACCATTAACGTCAACAAAGCGAATGCTTGGGTAGCTCATGCTTTTGTCCAGTAGCGAACGTTTGTCCATCTCTTATCCTGCATTTGCTTGTTCAATTGAGGTAGAACGGCTCCAGGATCATAGGGCTTGTAGGTTTGTTCGAGTTCCAGAAGCCATCGATTAAAAAGCTCGCTTGTTATATCGTTTTTGAAGAACGATATTCTGGGAAGTAATTTGGTGAAAATGAAATGTCCCAAGCAATCTCGACTGGACAGCCCTAAAGTAGTGGCAACGGTATGAAATATTTGGTAATCTCTGCTGGCTCGATGTCCTAGAGGAATCCCTAATGCAGAGAGATACTGCTGATTCCACCTCAAAATCAATTGCCACTCGTTGGACTTTTGATTAAATTCCTCTGCTGATGCGATCGCCTGTTGTAGTGCTGGTATTGACAGAATTGCTGTTGTAGCTGAATTAATGTCTGCTGCTGCACTCGTCTTAGTTAGATTGGCAGGAGGATAGGTAATGACGTAGGAGCGATCGATGACTTTAGGACTCAGATCATAGGTTGTTTCATCCGAATTCAACGTTCCCAGTAAAACCAGACTGGGAGAGAGGGTGAATGTTGAAGGATAATCTTTGAGAAGCGTTTGGATATGCCTTAATCTTTGGGTTTGTTCGTGCGTGCGATCGGTCAGTTCGTGTAAAAATTTGGCTTCCTCCCATAACTGGGTTTCAATGCTGGGGGAGTAGAGCAGCAATCCCTGTTGTTCATAATCGCTGCTGAAAGATTGCTCCTTTTGTCTTGACCAAGAATATTCTAAAGAAGAGAGCAGATCGGCACCATAGTTCTCAATTCTGGCAAGGTTGAGTTCGTCAAGACAAACCAGGCAAAGGCGATCGCTTTGGGTTTTAGCATCTTTGAGTGCGGTCAGGAAGGGAGAGGGGCGAAATGTTTCGCTCAGGGGGTCAAAGAAGCCAAGCAAATCAGAGGGATCGAGCCATGCAGGACGGACAGGAATGACTTTACTGATTCCGCCTAGTATCTTTGCTGAGTTTTTGATGATACTGGTTTTGCCAACTCCGACAGGACCGTTGAGCAGAACAATGCTGCCTGAATAAAAAGCACTCACCAGAGATAGCAAATAGCTGGTTGCAATGTTTTGAGGGAGTACAAGCCCTGCGGCTGCTAGCATTGAACCCCAATTTTCGGCTAGATTCTGGGGCAAAGGTGAAACTTCAGACGGTTGAGAAGGTTGCTTTTCAACGATCAGAGGTACTGCGAGGCGATAGGGTTCAATAGCCTTCCGAAGATGGTTGATTTCGGTCTTAGCCCCTTCTATTGAGTCTGCAAAGGATTTAACGGATTGTTCCCACAAGGCAATGGATTGTTGTTTCTGCTCTAATTCTGCTAGCAGTTGTGCTTCTTGTTCTTCAAAGTCAGACTTCAGCTTGGCTTCTTGCTGTTGAACTTTTGCTGTTTGTTCTTGTAGCTCTACTTTCTGTTTGTTGATTTCCTCAACTTTATCTTTGATTCGCTCTGCAATCAATTGATCAAGCTTGTCCTGTTGCGTCTGAAGTTCTATTTTCCATCTTTCTAGCTCCTGCCTCAATTCAGTACTAAGGCGTTCCTGAAAATCCTTGATAATCTGATTTATTTCCGATTCTCTGGATGCTTCTACTTCGATAGCCTGAGGTTCGCCATACTCGTTTTTAGACCGTATATATCTTCTTTGTCCAGGTTCACTCCACAGGAACGTCACAACGTCTCCTGGACGAAGAAGACCCTGTATACCTTTCACATTCTCCTGAAAGGCAAAGAAGATATTTGCTGAAGAGCCATCCTTACAGGAAAGAGGTATCAAAGATTTAATGTAAAGATTGCCAGTTGTCGCAACCCGCTCGACGCGCCCTGGAAGTCTTTCAGAGAGTAGGGGAGCTAAAACCATCCATGAGTCTTCGGTAAGTCTGTTTAAGGAGTATTCCATAAATTATTGATTGAGAATTGAAATTTGGCTGCCCGTTTTTGATGAATGTTTAGTTTTGAGCTGTTTAGACATGTCCTGTACGAACTAGCCGGACAAAATACGGTTCTGTCGCAAGAACTATTGCGGCACAAACAATTGACCTACTCTAGATTCAATTAAGCACCAAGTTCGAAGATTTGAGACACGAATTCTATCTGTGCTTGCACATCTCCTTTTTCAACCCCTTGAAGCTGTCCTTGACGAATCATGTTCATCGCCTTAAGTCCCCTCAACGTTTGTCTGGCGGTATTGAACGACTTGAACCCCATCATCGGTTTGACAATTCGCTTGATATTTCGGTGATCCGGTTCAATCCCATTGTTTAAGGACTTCACTTGCCTTAGTTCGGTCTCTATCAATGTTTGGTCGTTCTTCAGGGCTTCAATAGCCACTGAATAAGCCGCATTTTTGTCAACGTTGAGTTCTTCGAAGCTCGTGCAGCGACTCACGCGTGGTTTAGTGAGATGACTGGCTTTCAACCTTTTACGAAAGAAACGTGCCGCCGCTTTGCCATCTCGTTTGGCACTGGGCATGAAGTCCCAAGTATTGCCTTCAGAATCGACAGCTCGATACAAATATTTCCATTCACCTTTGACTTGGATGTACGTTTCGTCAACTCGCCACGAATCATTAGTTGGCTTTAAGTGCGATAGCTTCGCTACACGGATACGTGCGCGAATCCGTTTGTCCAACTCAAGAGCGTAGCTCAACACCCAGTGGTTGATGGTTGAGTGGTCACCCTCCATTCCCCTCTCAGCCATCATCTCTTCTCAATTCCGGTAGCTCAAGGAGCAACGGCAGTACCATCGGACGTTGGGCAGGATGATTTCCGGCAAAAAGTGTCGCTATTTGAACAGGGCAGGAGTAGACATCGCAGAGGTATCAGGTGAGTTTGGGCTTGACTACCTTACCACTAACCACTTCTTGCGACAGAACCGGGAACAGTACCCCAGCTGGCAGGGAAGTTGCCGACCTCGGCTTCAACAGTACAGGCAGCAACAATCTGATTGGTTATAGCGGTGTTAGCGATAACCTTTCTCAGTTCTTGGGATCTACCACACCTACTGTAGGCTTGAACCAGATTCTTGAGACCACCTTAGCTAACAATGGCAGTTCCACTCAAACCCTCGCCCTCGTCGCCGGTAACCCTGCCGTCAATGCGGGCAACACCAATCTCACGACTGACCAACGCGGCCATCGCTTGTCCCAAGGGGCTGTGGTCATATCGGTGCCTTTGAAGCTGTCCCACCACCCAACAGCCCACCCGTTGCTACCAACGACAGTCTCACCGGCACGGAAGGCACCCTGCTCACTGGCAACGTGATCACCAACGACAGCGACTCCGATAACAACCCCCTGACGTTCGCCAGCGTTAATGGCAGTGCGGCGAGCGTGGGCAGTGCGATCGCCCGCACTAATGGCCAACTCACCCTTAACGCAGACGGCACCTACACTCCCAATCCCAACGCCAACGGCAACGATTCCTTCACCTACACCCTGAGCGACGGCACCGGCACCTCCAACACGGCAACTGTCAGTCTCGTCATTGATGCGCCCCTAGTGGGGACGAATCCGAGTGTGGCAATTGCACCAAGCTGTTTGAATTTCATAGAAATCATGGGTTAGGTTAACCTTCCCTCATTGGGAATCCTGAAATCTATATTCACCAATGCCCCAGAGAGAAAACGATGAAACTACGGAGATCGGTTAAAGCTTTTGTGAACCTGCTTCCTGTCGTTGCCATTGCAGGCGTTGGGTTCTTTGCCTGGAGCAAGTACCAAGCCTCAGAAGCGGCTGCACGTCCTGATTATGAGGATGCAGATGCTGCTCTGGTAGCAATGAATCCTACAGGCGCGATGCCCTCTTCAAAGCGATCTCAAGTGGTGAGCGTGGCAGATGGCGATACGCTCACGGTCAGTTCTAGGGGGAAGAAAGAAAAGCTGCGGCTCTGCGGGATTGATGCGCCAGAAGTGGCTCATGGGAGTAAAGCGGGTCAGCCGTTAGGCAAAGAGGCAACTGAGAAACTGCGATCGCTCGTAGGCAATGCTGGAAGCGAGGTAATCGTCGTGCCGATCGAGAAAGACCGCTATGGGCGTACGGTAGCGGAAGTGGTTGTGCAAAAGCCTAACAGCGAAGAAGAAACGTTTGTGAATGGGGAGATGACTACGGCAGGACTGGCTTATCACTACAGCCGCTACTCTGATAGATGCGTGAATCGAGAGGCAATTGAGCGAGGGGAAGCGATCTCACGAGAGAAGCGGGTTGGAGTATGGGGTCGCACTACTGTGGTGAAGCCTTGGGAGTGGAGGAAGATGCAAAATGACAAGAGATAGTCACTTAAACAGTTGTATTACAGAGGATTTGTATTTCTGTTTGTGTGACCTTTCGACCTGTAACCTTGTTCAAAGTTTTTGAGAGCTTAGAAGCTAGGCTTATCTAGGAAAATCGATTACCATTGATTGCTAAAAATGGCTATAACTAACTTGCGGCAACGTTTTGGAGCTAATAACGGATTGTAAGTTGACACAAAAAGATTTATATACTTCGTTCCTCTTCAATAAAAGGACGAGCTAATTGATCGCTGGAATATTTGTCGAGTTCGTCTACTGCGGTTAGTGATAAATCTGTGCAAGGAATCGTGTCTGATAGAATTGCGCTTGCCATCGTACCAGTATGAATTTCGAGAATAGCTTCAGGAACTGCCTCAAAAATCAAGCGTTGACCTGGGAATACTACTCGCTCGAAATACCAATTCTGAACGTTAGTGATGCGGGCTATTTGAATTTGGCTAGTCCCATTTACGTAACAGCATAGTACTGAATTACTTGTCGATGAAGGTATAGGGTCGAGAATTAGAGAACGACGATACTCGGCTGTTCTAAGTGGTTGCTGTTCTTGTACTGCTTGAATCTGAGCACCTAATATCTCAGTAAGCCGACCCTCCTCAATTAATTCTTGAATTCGCTTAAATCCCTCTTCAGAGCCTTCAAAGATTAGTTTTACACTACCATCTTCCACTCTAAGAAGTGTTAGATTGACGTCTCCTGTGATCTGCTGAAGATGGGCGACAATCGCCTCTAGGCGCTGCTTATCGAACTCGTTGATGTTTCCACTTAAAACAAATTCATAGACTATTTTAGAAGGTGATTGAATGGTAATCGTGCGAGTGACAGAACCTTTTTCAGGGCTTGGATGTTTAGGATTTGCATCCCCCCTATCCATTGGGATGCAGTTGTCTTTCTTCTGTAGCATAGGCGTTAAATGTTCCTGAATTCCTGCTAAATGAATCGCATTACACCCAAACTCATAAGCCACTTCAACCCCAAATCCAGCCATTAAAGCATCATAAAAACCGATTGAAAATTCAATTGCAGCTTTATCACCAATGGCTTGATTCATTCCAACTACAAAATCAATGTGTTCAACGATAGCACTCGCTTGAATGTCTGAATAGCAAGCGTTTAAAACGACGCACTCGACATGACTAGCAAAGAGTTTGAACAGTCCTGCTAACGCCTCTGACGCGATTAGATGAACTTGTCCCAACTCATTCTCAAATGCTAATCCTGCATCTGCCGCTCCATGTCCAGAAAAGTGAACAATATGAGGCTTAAAGTCTAGGAGCGCTCGACGAATGTCCCTTGAACGAACGGCCCATACAGACTGAATCTCGAAGCGATCACGTTCCTTTGCCCGTCGCAATCCTTCTTGGATATCACGAGCCTCTTCATCCAAGCGAAGCTTGTTCGTTCCTTTTGGATTGGCTGTCAGGATGAGAATTCTTTTAACTTGTGCTTCGCTATTCATACATTAGGAACGAGTTTTATTTCTAGAATAACGATTCCAATTACTAATGTAGAGTTTTTAACAATCGTTGAAACTAGAACTGAGAAGCGCAAGGCGGCTTTACATTTGGTGCTTATCTAATCGATGTCGATTGTATGAAGAACACAAGAGAGGACATTAATAATCTTTACAACTTTGATAGAGAGGACAATTCGATACCACTTCCAGAAACAAACTTTCCCCTAGATCCTCAAACTGAATCATCCTTCCATCCGCATTCCTGACAATCCCAATGAACTCGTGCAGGATGAGTTTGCATCAGCGATCGCTCACAATTAGGACAGCGCCCCGTAAACATTGGATGCCAATCTAGCAGCGCGAGTTTCTGCTCTCTCGTCCACCGTTGAATAGGATCGATCACGAGTTCGCCGTCATAATACGAAGCTCCTTCTGGCTCCCACTGTTGTTCTACTGGCAGCGACGTATCAGCTTTAAAGTCGGAGCATTGAGCATCCACAATTTTGCATGGGTGAATGGTGCATGGCAGGTGAGGGTTGCGAGTGTTGTAGGAGCAGAGATCGCACTGCGAAGAGAAAGCCTCGTCTAAATAACTCATCATCTCTGCTCCAGATCTAAAGTAAGGCAAGCTCTTTCACAACTGCCGATTCCTCTATAATCTCGAAACTTTGACTTTGCTGTAACTCCTTCAGAATTTTTGTACCCCCTGAGCCAAATAGATGCAATTCGTCTTGAGCGCGAGTCATTGCTACATAAAGCTGTCGTCGAGCCAGTGACGCTTCTTCTCTATCAGAGTTACAGCAATCTGAGAATTGTTCTACCCAAAGCAACAGAACGGCTTTGAATTCTAACCCTAGAGATGATAGCGACGTGACTACTCGTATTCCAGGCTCTGCTACGTTATAGTTTCGTTTAGCATCATCATTTTCAGTAATCCAGTAACTTCTTAAACCTAAATCATCTAGTTGCTTTAGCATCCCATCAAATAGAGCTTGATCCTTCTCTCGATACCATCGGTACAGGATTGCAATCTCTCCTGGTGCATACCCTGACTGGGATAGCGATCGCACCTGTTTGACCAACGCCTCAACTGCCTCGCATTTTGATCCTGACAGATGCAGCATTGGTTTAGCTCCCTTTCGTAAAGCGGCCTCTGGTTCTACGATCGGAAACGTAATGTCATCCTCTACCATCACATCTCCACCCACAGGCTTTACCACGCTCCAAGCTGCCGTCAAAATCTCTTGAGTGTTGCGGTAATTCTGATGCAGCTTCTTAGACCGCTGACCTGTTGCTTTGATGCCGACTGATTTCCAGGTAAATTTCCGACGCTTATAGAGGCTCTGACTACCATTTGAAACAACTAACAGATCGCCATCCTGTGGGTCTTTCAATGCCGCGACACAGCAGAGAAACCAATCTGGCGAGAAGGTGTGAGCCTCATCGACTAAAACAGAATCCCATTTTTGTTCTAGGGGAAGTTGTTGAAGTCTTGCCAAGACTCGCTCACCAATTGGGGCTGCTCTAAAAGCTTGTAGATGTTAGAGTTGTGAGCCTGACTTGTCGTGATGTTAGACATCATTGCACCGAAACCCGCCGGAAAAACGAGCTTTCCTTGGAAGTTGCCGCTGTGGTGAGCCAGGATTGCTTCACCTTTGAGATTATCCATTGCTGCGTCGATGTAGCCTTTTCCCTGCTTTAGAGGCGACTGCTGGCTCTCAGAATAGGTAGCTCCGTTCTTTGTCTGCCTAATGCGAAAGAAATTGTTGTTCGCTTCCTCAATTTGATTTACGAACCATCCTTTGACCTCAATGACCAACAGCCCGAAATTTGGACCTAGAACGATAAAGTCAGGATGCAGCCCTTTCACTTGTGGCTCATACCAAACAATGAAATCATCGGGTAAGCGATCGCGCAGTACAGCAAAGAGCTTTTTCTCCCCTTGACTGGCTTTTGCCTGGATAAATTCGGGAAGCATTTGAGCCATAATTGCCTCTACATCTCATCTGATGGCAGTTCTAGATATAAATCTGGATTGAAGTCATTGATCGCTTCCTGCATCTCCTCAGCGCTGACCGTTCCTTGCTCGTGGGACTTTAACAAGTGATGCAGTCGGAAAATAGCCTCACCTCTAATTGCGCCAGTGAATAGCAGATACTCAATCTGTGCTGAAAAATCTATTTTTGCCATTGCTATCAACTCGTCGCCAACTGAGACAATTTCTTCAACTGCCGCTCTAACGTTGCAACTCGCTTCATTAAGGACTTAACCGAATCGAGGTCAGTGCGACCCAAATACTGAGCGGTGGCTATGCCTAGCCGAAGGCAACGCTTCCTGCACCACTTCACTCTCACTCTTACCCGTCTCTTGGCAAATGCCCTCAATCTGATCCTTCCAAACATGGGGAACCCTAGCCCCAACCATCGGCTTCTGACCATTGCCCATAATGCTTTTAGTTATCCAATGCGTTCTCTGAAAGATGTGATGATTCTCGTTGACGATTCAAGGCTGCAAGCGCTTTCAGATAGTTAGCGTGGCGGTAAGCCTTCTCATGCCGAGGATCTTTATAATTGCAGCGTTTGCGAACTTCTCCCTTCCGGTCGTAGATTACTAGCTCACAATGTTGAATGATTGTGAGTCCTCGCTCATATCCAATCGCTTCTCCTTGAGTCTCGAAAATTGCAGTGACACGCTTGCTGTTCTCTTTCTTGACTGCCCACCCTTCAGGATGAGGGACGACAAACTGATTTCGTTTTGGCATTGATCAGACCTCCTGAAATGTTGACGCTGAAAACTGAGTTAACCAATTGAAGCTAGGGTTCCCAGTCGGAGAGAAGCAGTCGCAATTGCTTTGCAAGCTCCGAAGGATCGATAGCTGAGCTAACGGAGTTGACCTTTACGGAGCAATTGCAGCAAGGTGGGGTTCGTTCTCAATAAAGTACTCAAAAATAAGTTGATTATTTTGGCCCACGAGACAATGCAGGTTCCAGACTCTAAACTAATCATAAAAAAACTGTTTTATGATTAGTTAGAATCTCGGTCTGGTAAAGCAAAAACGTGTGCCTGATAGGGGACGATTAGCGCTTCGCGCAACTCCGTAGGAACCGCGCCGGCTCCCCAATCAAAAACTTCGGAGTCGAGAACACCTACTGCCGAGTGAGGTGGATGCTTTGCTAGAAGCTGCCAAGGAGCATAGCCGTTATCCCGATCGAGACTACGCCCTTATCCTCATGATGTTTTGTCATGGATTACGAGCCGTCGAAGCGGCGATGCTGGAATGGCGGGATGTAGACCTGAGCCAAAACAATATTTACATTCGACGAGTCAAGGGAAGCCAATCTGGGGTTCATCCCCTAGAACATGATGAACGAGACGCCATTCTAAAGATTCAACAGCGTGATGTCGCTCAGATTTTTGTAAATGAACGACAGCGATCGTTTCTGATTCCTGTCACTGTTCCAGGTCGAGCAGACAAAGCGACGGGAATTTCGCGTATTGTGGAACGCATTGTCAAAGCGGCTAGATTGGGAATAGAGATTCATGCTCACATGCTACGGCACTCATGCGGGTATTGGTTAGCGAATGGGGGCTATGATACGCGGTTGATTCAGGATTATTTGAGGCACAAAAACATTTAGCACACGGTGAGGTAAACAACGCTGAATCCGGAGCGGTTTAGAGAAATTCGATGGAGGAATTGAGGGTGAGTGAGCAGCAGCTAGAAGATGAGATTGCTTTGATCGAAAGTCGGATCGATAAACTACTTTCCTGGACGCCGAGGCTTCGGCAACCATAATCTAATTCCGACAATGCTGATGATTCCCAATCCCCCTAGAACGACCCAGAGTTGACCAGGGCGATGAGTTCTGACATCCAGCGTTTCGGACTGGGACGTGTTGAGGAAACGATCGATTTGATCGCGCTGCGCAAACAGTTGACCATTTGCACTCCTTGACCAATTGTGCGTCAACGGGAGTTCTCCTTGTGACCCTGTGACCAAGACCAATCGGGAAATCGGTCGTCCTATCACATCGTTTTTCGACTGCACACGCGTTCTGATGAGGTCAGTTTTGGCAGCATGCAGCGTTTGTAAGTTACCGATCAGGGGTTCATGGGTCAGTTCACAGAGCACGCGACTGGTTTGAGAACGGCAATTGAAATGAGCTAGTTCACCCATGTCAACGATCGCACTCCTACCAATTCCGGTCACGGTCAAGGCGAGAACGGCAGTGGTGGTCAGTTTGAAGAGGAGAAGACGCGATCGCGCAGGGAGCATGAGGTCATCTTAGTGCCAAGAAATGAGCCAAAACGATAACCCATAATTGATTTGGAACGATGAGGGGGAGAGTGGAAGCTTTGGGGCGTAGGTTAGGGAGTGGGATGGAAGCGTCGCTATAGGCGATTCATCGCTTCTTCAAACTTAACGGCCAATGCTAGGAAACCATCTCGATCAGGATGCATATCGTCATACCAGGAGGGCTCTGTGGCATGGCGGCAATCGAGGTAGTGGACTCTAGCAGATTGAGCGACTCCTTGAATGACATCGTTCAGTTTGTCGATGATGGCGGCGCTGGCTGAACCTTTTGGGGTTGATACGCTCACAGTTCCTCCTACGCAGCTTCTGACTTTCTTAGAATCGGTTGCTTCGTGGTTGCCAGCGTTTCCAGTAGTGTTGCTGCTCGTACTGCGGAATCGTACAACTTAATTTCTTCTTGAAACCGTTGTGCGTTCTGTTTATAGTCAGGTGATGCTAAAACTTTCTGTACTGCCGCTCGAATTTGCTTGGGTGTTGGGGTGTTCGTTTTGAGATCAATTCCGGTGCCTGTCCATCCCTCTTTTGTTACTTTGATGAGAGTTAAGTAAGCTGAGAATAACGAGTGCTACTTAGAGGGATGAATCATTCACGCGCTCCAGTTGCCACGGTTGGCTTTATTGATGACTACTGTACTCAGTATCAATCCTTATTTGACGATGTGCGGAACTTCGAGTCGTTCAAATTTCTGCACGTTGGCATTCTCAGCTCGATGCCTCGCAAATCGCTGCCCGAGATCGCGAAGATAGTAGGACTTAAAGACGGACAAAGTTTGCACCACTTTTTGCGGGATGGAAGTTGGGAGATTGAGCGGGTGCGGCAAAAGCGGTTAGAAATCGTCAGAGCGATCATTGGGGCGAGAGCGATCATTTTGTGTATTGATGAAACTGGGGATGCTAAGAAGGGGAAAGCCACGGATTATGTGGCGAAGCAATACATTGGCAATTTAGGACAGACAGAGAATGGCATTGTTTCTGTTAATGCTTACGCTGTGGTTGATGACATCACTTACCCGTTGTTGTTCAGAATCTTCAAACCGAAGGCTCGACTGAAACCGGGGGATGAGTACAAAACAAAACCTCAATTAGCGGCAGAGATTATTGCTGAGCTACAAGCATTCGGATTTGTGATTGAGTTAGTGCTAGCAGATAGCTTGTACGGCGAGAGTGGCACAATGCTAGAGGTTCTTTACAAGCTGAAGCTCTCTTACATTGTTGCGATTCGCAGCAATCACGCCGTATGGTTGCCGTCAGGACAACAGGTTTATTGTGAGGACTGGATGCCATACGAGCAACCGTTGGTAGAACGTCCCACGGAACACCGCTACATCCGCGAAATTATTTTTGGCAGGCGACGAGCCATTCGCTACTACCAAATCACGAAGGGCAGGACTGAAGACCCCAATCAAACCGATACTTGGCAAATTATGACCAACTTAGAAGGAGAAATTCAGTTAGATGTTGGCAGACGTTACACCTTGAGGACTTGGATTGAGTATGGATTTCAGCAAGTCAAGCACCAACTCGGATGGCACAATTACCGACTAACAGACTACAAGAGTATCGAACGCTGGTGGGAAATTGTTTTGAGTGCTTACCTGTTGGTTAGTTGCCAGGCGGAGCAGTTCAAAAGACGACAGAAACTTAATGCTGGAAACTCAGAAAACACAACACCGCAGAACTTACCGTTCAGTCAGCATCCTCATTGGGAGTTGGGAAAAACCTGGAAAAGTGCGTTGAATAACTTGAGATTATTGCTGCAACCCTATTGTTGTTGGGGTTGGTTGGAGCCGTGGCTACAGGTTTTCCACGTTCCTGGACTCAGAAGAGCATTTTTGAAGTTGATGGATCTAATGGACACCTTTCACTTCGCTGCACTTCCGACTGCACAAGCAGCTTAGCCATCACCCCTCTGCTTCTCTCTCATCAAAGTAACAAAAGAGGGTTAGAAGTCTAGATCGAGGACATACTCGTAGAACTTCGACACCTTTGGTAAAAATTAGTGAATTAGCCTATGAACTGCTCTGACAATCTGAGGCAGATGTGACAGGATGAGAGGGTCTATTGTACTCAATCATTCCGTTAAAAATCAGCCGCATGAGCAATCAATTTCCCTCTCGACGAACCCAGCGATCGCAGTTACTGCAAGTAGCTGAATATACCTCAACAGCAGCTTCGGTCGTGGGCGTTGTTGTTTCAGCTCTGTCACAACAGGTAGTATATGCAGCGGCTCCGATATCTCTATCGTTGTGTCTCAACTTAGTAAATCGGCAGCGCTTTGAACGGCAGACAGAACAGCGGCTTAATGGGGTGATCGCTCACCTCGATCAACGAATTCTAGGGCTGTCTATTCCAAATTACACGGATTTGATGCAGCGAGTGGCTCAAATTCAGGAACAACTCACGGTAATTGAGCAACGTCAACACGATAGAACGACGGATCAAGCTGAGGTGAGATCGCAGCTTTCTCAACTCCATGAGCAATTTACAGCGTTTCAGCAAGGGCAAACTGCAACCACAACAAATCTAGCTGAATTGCAAACGCGGTTCTCCCAACTAAACGCACAGTTGGCATCAATTCAGCAGCATCAGGCTCATGCAGCGACGAGTCAGACAGCATTAGAAGCGCAAATCGCCCAGGTGCAGGAAACCTTCGCTACTGAAGCCTCGCAACCTGCTCAAAGTCTGACGAATCCGATCGAGCAGATTGTACAGCGAGTCGTTCAATTAAACGATCAACTGACAACACTTAGACAACGTCAAACTGATGAAACCACGAATCAAACTGAGCTAAGATCACAGCTTTCTCAACTGCAACAACAACTTACAGCATTTCAGCAGAGTCAAACCGCGATCGCGACGAATCAAACCGAATTGCAGACGCAATTCTCTCAACTAAACGCACAGCTCAGTTTGGTTCAGGAACGGCAACATCAAGCAGCGAGTCAGGCAGAGCTAGAAGCGCAAATCTCTCAAATACGAGAACGGCTGTCTCAAGAAATTCAGGCAGTTCGTCAAAACACTTCAACAACTCCTACTCTTGATGGGTTGGAAGCGCTGCAACAGGCGCTCCTCAGATTTGAAGAACAAATCGCTCAACTTCAAAAACGGCTGGCTGCGGTTGAGTCGCTTCAATCGGATGAATTGACTGAACTTGACATTGAGAATCGGTTGCCTGCCATTGCTCCGCAGGTTTCCGAAGAAATCGAACCACTGCAGATTTTAAGAGAGCCAGAAATTACAGATTTAACAACGGACTTAGAAGCCGAAATTAAGCCTCAAGTTCCTGATGTTCCTAACGAGGAGGAACCAGATAATTTACAGGTTTTGGCGCTGAATCTGGGAATCGATTTTGGCACCAGTTTCACGAAAGTTTGTTTTCGAGATATGGTCAACGATCGATCGGAGATCGTCACGTTTACCGATGACCTTACTCATCTAAAAGAAGCTTTGCTGCCCACGAAGATCGGAATTCTATCCGATGGCACGTTGATCACTGGTTTAACTGCTTCTGAATGGCAGCGCCATGAAGACCAAGTGCAGACCACGGTGGAATTCATCAAGATGCGCTTGGCGGAGTTTGATCTTCCCCAAGGTGCGGGAAGCTGGCAGCTTGAAACCTTACCTGGAGTAAGTGACGCTAAAACCGTTGAGAATCTTTGTGCTTACTATTTAAGTCGTGTCATTACTCGCGCTCAAGCTTGGATTCGTCTCAACAAACCAGAATTAATTATTAATCAGAAAATTGATTGGTCTGCTAATGTTGGCGTTCCTGTTGAATATTGCGATTCTAAAGCGATTGTGCGGTTTGAGAAAGCCCTTTCTCTCGGATGGTTGTTGAGCAATGAGCCTTTAACTGAGCCGATGACGATGCAAACCTTGCACGATCGCCTCGAAATACTTAGAGAAACCCTGAAAGAAACAACAACCGATTGCCGCGCAGTCCCAGAAATTGCGGCTGAAGTGTGGGCACTGATTAACTCCCGTGAAGTCGATGAAGGATTTTATGTTCTCTTTGATGTTGGAGACGGAACGCTAGACGGTAGTTCTTTCCGCTACTGGAACGATGAAGGTGAGAAGAAAGTTGATTTCTTCTCTGGCAAGGTTAACCCTTTGGGAGTGACTGCATTTTCTCAACGGCTGGCACAGGAGCTAGGGATTGCAGAACTTGATGTCAAAGATACGGTATGCGGCAACTCGACCCGCTATTCCGATCACTTTCAAACCAGCACGGCTCGCAAAGAAATTCAGCGGTTAGTTGCCAAAGTGATTCGAGACGGGAGTTCAAGATATGGTGAGCATGGTTTTAGATTGGTGCACGGTTCCAAGACAACCCTCGATATTTTGATTGGTGGAGGTGGCGGACAAACCTTGTTTTATGAGCGAGCAATCAAGTCCACACACCAAGATTTTCAACACGCGCAATCCGGTATTCCAGAATATAAAGTGGGATCACTTCCCATGCCCAAGGATCTAGAAACCAATGGTGTTGAGCACCACGAGTTCCATCGATTTGCCGTGGCTTACGGATTGTCCATTCCAGAGGGCGAGCAGCCAGAAATCCGACTTCCTAGCACGATGGAACAGACCAAACCAGCCCTTTCCAAGACAGAAGACCCAATGGGTAGACCTCCTAGATACGAAGATATGAGAGGTGCGTAACGTGAGCGACACCATTTGGAATCCCGCGATCGCAGGGCAAGAAGTGCGAGTCAAAGCCAATCCAGCACATCGGGGCATCACGACCGGAAGAACGCGTGCCTCTGGAACACGGCTATTAGTGCAAGTCCAGTTTTCACCGAATGAGAAGTCCTATAAACCCTACAACCTCCTGGAACTTTGCGGAGAACCAGAAGGACTGTTTAACTTGTTAGAACAGGGAAAATTTAGTGGAGCCGATGACCTGCGAAGAATTCTCACATTCGAGAAACTGAAGGGGCAATTAACCAACATTTTCTACAGCATGGAGTCGAGCAAAACTGACTTCTATCCGCATCAATTTAAACCTGTGCTGAAGTTTTTAGAGTCTCCGGTCGGGCGTTTGTTGGTTGCCGATGAAGTTGGATTGGGTAAAACGATCGAGGCAATGTATGTCTGGAAAGAACTGCAAGCTAGAGCCGATGCCCGTCGTCTACTCATCATCTGTCCGGCGATTTTGAGAGAAAAATGGCAAGATGATTTGCAACAACGATTTAACATAGTTTCCAAACTGACGAGTGCTCAAGAGCTTTTACAAGAAGTCAAACACGTCTTGCACAGTCAATACCAGCATCCCTTTGTGTGCATCGCCAGTTTAGAAGGCATTCGTCCGAGTGCCAATTGGGAAGACGAAATCAATTCGGGAGCAAGAGCGGAACTTGCGAGATTATTAGATCACAATCCAGTCGTCGATGAAGTGGGTTTGTTTGACTTAGTGATCATTGACGAAGCGCATTATCTGCGGAACCCATCTACGGCGACTCATCGCATGGGGCAGTTAGTGAGAGATGCGGCTCGTCATTTGCTGCTGCTGACAGCAACGCCTATTCAAACTCAAAGCTCGAATTTATACCAACTGCTGAAAATTATTAGTCCAGAAGACTTTTTTGACGAAACCATCTTTCATCAAATGCAGGAGGCAAACACCCCGTTAATTCATGCGTTGCGATCGTTGTGGAATCATCCCCCCGACTTCTCAACAGCAAAACGTAACCTCGATCGTGCCCTTCAATCCGACTACTTTCGAGAAAACTCTGTGCTACAGCATATTCAACAAATGTTGGAAACACCAGAGACGATCGACGCAGAAACCCAAGTTAGACTGGGTTACAAGCTAGAAAGCGCATCACTGGTGAGCCAATACCTCAGCCGCAGCCGCAAACGCGATGTGATTCCCAATCGAGTGAAACGTGACCCACAGACATTAACTGTTCCTTTCTGTGCCTTAGAGAAACAGATCTACGAGTCTGTCACTCAAACGATTCGTAAACAGAGCAAAGGTAAGCAAGGGGTGCCGCTCTTTCGATTGATTGCGCGTCAGCGACAAATGGCAAGCTGTCTTGTCGCTGCGCTGCAGTCTTGGTCAGAGCAGGGCATTCTCGATGAGATGCAAGAGGATGAGTTGTTTTGGGAGGATTTGGGCATATCAGCAGAGATTCAGTCTGAGATGCAAGAGTTCCCTGATCCTATCTTGCAATTAGAGGACATTGACTACAAGCAGCTCGAAGCCCAAGACACCAAGTATCACACCCTAGTTGAGTTTTTACGGCACGAACTCAAGAAAAATCCAAATGAAAAGTTTGTACTGTTCGCTTACTTTCGTGGCACACTCCACTATCTACAACGCCGTTTACAAGCTGATGGCATTCAGACTAGTTTGATTTTGGGTGGAATGGGCGATCGTAAATGGGAGTTAATTCAGCAATTTGAACAAGGCAAAGCATCCATTCTTCTATCGTCAGAAGTGGGCAGCGAGGGGATTGACCTGCAATTTTGTCGTTTTTTGATCAACTACGACCTGCCCTGGAACCCCATGCGCGTCGAACAACGAATTGGACGGCTCGATCGCTTAGGACAAAAAGCTGAGCGCATCTCGATTATCAATTTCAGTTTGGTCGAT
The DNA here is from genome assembly GCF_059501405.1 of Myxacorys sp. Classification (NCBI taxonomy): domain Bacteria; kingdom Bacillati; phylum Cyanobacteriota; class Cyanophyceae; order Leptolyngbyales; family Leptolyngbyaceae; genus Myxacorys; species Myxacorys sp. Next base: position 7,846 of record NZ_JCACCM010000085.1, on the reverse strand, counting down.
ACCATTGAAGAACGCATTCTCGATCGCTTGTATCAACGCATCAATGTGTTTCAGGAAAGCATTGGCGATTTAGAAAACATTCTCGGAGACGCGACCGAAAAACTTCTCGTCACCCTCTTTGAACCCGAACTTACCGACGCCGAACGCCTCCAACGCGCTGACGAAACTGCAAGTGCACTTCTCAAACAAGGCGTTGAACAAGAGCGACTCGAACAAGAAGCCATCAACTTAATGGCGTTCTCTGATCAAATTCTCAACTCCGTGACTAAAAGCCGCGACCAAGGCAGGTGGGTCACGTCAGAAGAACTATACTCCTTTGTTGAAGACTATTTTGCCCGTTATTATTTGGGAACCACCATCAAACCTATCCCTCATCAAGAAGCGGTCTTTGAGATTAGGCTGACCGAAGATGCCAAACTTGATTTAGAACAGTTTCTCAAACAACATCGACTTGCAACACCAACCCGCTTACATCGCTCGTCCGCTCTGTGTCTATTTGATCCTCGCGAAGCAACTAGCAAAGCAGACAAAGGGAAACCGATCGAGTTGCTTGACCCCACTCACCCGCTCATTCAGTGGATCAGACACAGGTACGAAACTGATGCTCACAAACTCCATCCCATTGCAGCAATTGAGTGTAGGCAGGCAGACCTTGGGGCCGCTCCAGGACACTATGTGTACGTGATTCAGCGTTGGTTATTTCAAGGGTTGCGCTCTGAGAGCCGTCTTGCTTACAAAGTCGCTCACTGCTCGAATGAACAATTATTGTCAGATGAGCAATCAGAACGCTTTGTTTATCGAGTCGCCCGCCAGGGTAAAGCAAAACTCAATGCCGCCAATTTATTGGAGGACATAGATCAAATTCTGGCACTTTGCAGCGATTGTGATGCTGCTTTAGAAGAGGCTTTTGAACAAGCATCGAAGGAATTTGATGCCGAGAATAACAATCGTTGCAGCGTTCAAGAACGCAGTGCCGAAAACTATGCCGATCGCCGCCGCCAACAACTCGAAGACCGCATCCAGCAGTTTCAGCAATCAGGCAGGCTCCGAATGCTGCCTGCAACAGAAGGATTGCTCAAAAAGGTCAATCGAGAATTAGAAACAAAGAAGCGGGAGATCGCTGATCGCCGCAATACAGAACTCAAACTCATTCAACTTGCTGCAGGTGTTATTTTCGTCCAATGACACAATAAGGCCCTAAAGTAGGTTGTGTCGCAAAAATGGTAGGGTGAGGAAGCTTAATTTCCTCTGACCCTAATCTAAATGACGTTCCAATCTCTGTTTAAGTGGAGACACGTCTTGCCCGACATCATCATGCTAAATGTGCGGTGGTATTGTCGCTACCCGTTGAGCTACCGGGACCTAGAGGAGATGATGGCGGAGCGAGGGGTAGAAGTGGCGTCCTACGGAGCTTCGCGAAGCGAACTCATTCCACGATTCACCGATGGGTGTTGAGCTACGCCCCAGAACTAGACAAACGAGTTCGTTCTTATCTGAACCCGACGAACGATTCGTGGCGAGTCGAGGAGACGTACATCCAAGTCAAAGGAGTCTGGAAATATCTTGATAGTGCTGTAGACTCAGCAGGCAACACGTTGGACTTTTACGCCCAGTGCAAAGCGGGACGGGAAGGCAGCGGCGCGGTTTTCTCGCAACGTGCTGAAGGCAAAACACACTGGAGCACCACGGATGATTACAGTCGATAAAAATGCTGTCTATCGGGTGGCAGTCGAAGCCTTGAAACGAGATGAAACCCTAGCAGCAGAGACCGAATTACGGCAGAGTAAGTACATGAACAACATGATTGAGCAGGATCATCGAAACATCAAGCGAATCGTGAAACCAATGATGGGCTTCCAGTCGTTTAACAGCGCCAGAAGAACCTCCAGTGGGATTGAAGCGATGAATATGATTAGAAAAGGACAAGTGAAAGGGATTGAACAAGGGGATTGTGTTCCTCAAGCCAAGTTTATTGAAGCAATTTTGGAGTTGTTGCTTAAGGGAATGCAGACGACACAGATAGTTTGCTCTTAAGAAGTTTTTGCGACATAACCTAAATTTGCGATACAGCCAATACAATAGAAAAAACCGATGAAATAACGAATACAAGAGAATAACAATGATAAGTTGATTCTGAAGAATAGAATAAAGTATTCGTTCTGGAATCAAGCTGGGATTTTTCGCTCAATTTTCAAGAGCCAGAGATGTACGTTGAGCAAGTTCTAAAGACCTACTTGACCCCGTCATCCTCAGAGGCGGTGTTAGGCAGCGATCGCCATTAGCTGACTACTCAATGACAGCGACATTGGCTGAACAGGCTTCCTAAGCACTCGTTGCGTATCTCGTGGGCATAAGCAGATGAGGCGATTCTATTGGAAGTCGTGAAACTGACATAAGTGCTTATCAAAAGGTGCAGTCAAGGTGCAGTTAAGTTTGCCCATCTGCTCTTGTAGGAGCGTATCTAGATGTGTAATATGAGGCAGCCACAATCTGAAACATTGGTGCTGATGATGACTACAAATCGCGAAACCGATAGTGTTCAAGCAACTCTACAAGGCATCAGACTTGTCCGTGACAGTGTTCGCGACAGAATTTGGCAAGAGCGGCAGCAACGGAGAGAAGAAAATTGGGAACAGACCTACACGAGAGAAGATTTGGCAATCCAGGCGGGGATAGGCATCGACACCTTGAAGAGGTTACTGAGAGGTATCAGGGTGAGAAGAACTTCTGCTGACGCGATCGCTCGATTTCTTGGGTTGGAACTAGCCGACATCATTGAATCCAGGCGAAGTCAGCGACCTTCAGACTTTTACGTTAAACGCTCACCGCTTGAATCTAAATGTTATGAGATGATCTCTTCGGAACCAGGCGCTTTGGTTCGGGTCAAAGCACCCCATCGAGCCGGCAAAACCTGGTTTGTCGAACAACTGTTGCACCAGGTGAAAGAGAAACAAGACCAGTATCAGTCTGTGACCTTGAGCTTCTGTGATGCCGATCATGCCGTTCTTACAGACTTACAGACATTCTTGAGGTGGTTTTGTATTAGTGTTGGCAATAGCTTAGAATTGCCCAACCAACTGGACGAAAGATGGCAGGATGATCTAGGTAACAATAGCAACTGCACGAATTATTTCCAGACTTATCTATTGGCAGGCATCAATATGCCTCTAGTCCTTGTTTTAGATGATGTTGACCTAGTTTTTGAAGAGCGCGAAGTTGCGGATGACTTCTGTAAACTTCTCAGGGGTTGGTATGACGGAGCAAGGAGAGTTCGTGGTGATACTTGGCGTAATCTCCGCTTGGTAATCGTACACTCTACAAATATCTATGGTGCGCTTGACATTAATTACTCGCCACTAGCAAATGTTGGAGAAGAATTTTCTTTGCGAAATTTTTATCTGAAGGAGGTGCAACAATTAGTTCAGCAGTATAACTTGCACTGGCAGGCGGAGCAGGTTGAACAAGTCATGGCTTTAATTGGAGGAAATCCTTACCTGATTCATGCAGCGCTCGACTACCTGACGTTGCACCCAGAGACGACGTTAGAGCAATTTTTGCAAAGTGCAGCCACAGAAGTAGGTCCTTACCATAATTACTTAGGAGAGCTTTTGAGTACGCTTCGGCAGAATTCAAATTTAGCCGTTGCTTTCAAGGATATCGTGAACTCAGCGACTCCCATCCGAGTTGAACCCGCCTATGTTTTTCAGCTATACAGTATGGGATTGGTCGAAGTAGAGGAAAGAGGTGAAGTGCCGTCTTGTGAGTTATACCGCCAGTATTTTCGAGATCGTCTATAGGATTAACTTTTGCACTCTCTCAAATCACCAGAGGTATGACTCATCACCCTACTTATCACTATGTTGTCGGTGGAACCCTGTTTTCTGATGCTAGCAGTTATGTCACGCGACAAGCAGATCACGATCTGTATAAAGCACTAACGGCTGGCGAGTTTTGCTACGTGTTCAACTCTCGACAAACCGGGAAATCTAGTTTGCGAGTGCGAATGGAAAGCCGACTAGAAGCAATCGGAACTTTTTGTGGGGTGCTTGATTTTTCAGTTCGTAACACCAAGGATCAACCGGAACAGTGGTATGCAGATACGTTCGATGAACTCGTAAAACAGTTCGATCTGGGGATTAGTCTAGCTTGGTGGACTGAACGCAAAGCGCTTTCTCCAGTTAGACGACTAAGCAATTTCATTGAAGAGGTATTATTGCCAGTCGTACCTGGGAGGATTGTCTTATTCATTGATGAAATTGATAGTGTTCTGAGTTTACAGTTTCGAGTTGATGATTTTTTTGCATTGATTCGAGCTTGTTATAATCGCCGTGCAGATCAGCCAGAGTATGATCGACTCACCTTTGTCTTGCTGGGGGTCGCAACTCCTTCGGATTTGATCCAAGACAAGAAATCCACTCCCTTTAACATTGGTCAAGCGATTCAACTTACGGGGTTCGGGCTTGAAGAAGCCAAACCTTTAGCAAGGGGGTTAATTGGTCAAGTTGCTGATCCTGAAGCAGTCTTGAAGCAGGTGTTGAGGTGGACGAGTGGACAGCCTTTTCTAACCCAAAGGCTTTGTGCGCTGATCCAGGCGAGTCAACAATTTATTCCAACAGGTGAGGAGGCGGAGTGGGTTGAGAAGCTTGTGCGATCGCGGATGATTCAAAACTGGAAATTTCACGATGAAAAAGGTCATTTCAGCCATATCCGCGATCGCCTTTTGGTCAACGATCAGCAAGCCTGTTTCCTGCTCGGATTGTATCAGCAAATTCAACGCAATCAGGCCGTTGCTGCTGATCACAGTGCAGAGCAATTGAAATTGTGTCTGTCTGGATTAGTAGTAGAGCAACACCATCAGCTAAGAATCCAGAACCGGATTTATGGCGAGGTTTTCAACTCAACTTGGGTCGCTGAAGAGCTAGCTAAAAAGCGCCGTCTCTATGGTGATGCTTTGGGAAACTGGTTCGCCTCTGGTTGTCAGGATGATTCATGGCTTTTAAATGAATCGACCTTCCAAGAAGCAATGGAATGGGCAAAAGACAAACATCTCAGCAATGAGGATCAACGGTTTTTGGCTGCCAGCGCTAACAAACTGAATCGGCGAAAGATCCAGCGGTTAACTCGGCAATTAACTCGACGGTTCATTTACCTTGCGCTGCTGATCGTTCTGGTACTTAGCCTGGGGTTTGTTGGGAGCAGATTGCAGGAGGCAAAACAACAAACTGAGCGATTGCAAGCCGATCAGCTAGTGAACGAAGCTCAAGTGTCTAGTCATCCCCGCATTAGTGTATTACTGTCGCTGGAAGCAATGCAGAAATTCCAAAACCAAGGACGTTTCTCCCCAGAGGCAATGCAGGTTCTGTATCATCGATTAGATGTTCTGCCCCGTCTGCTCAAAACCGTGGAACATCCTGATGATGTGAAAACAATTGCCTTTAACCGCACCGGGGAACAACTGGTGTCTACTAGTCTGGATGGTATAGCAAAGGTATGGGATGTATCAACTAGCAAAGAAATTAGCCATCTAAATAATATTGGTAAAGCGAATGCTGTTGCTTTCAGTTCTGATAATGACGCGAAATTGATCGCGTTTACCCCGCAGGGGGAACCGCTTCGTAACGCGAGCAATGACAGCATTGAAATACGAGAAACTAGAAGCTGGAAATTGATTAGACGCTTAAAGCTCCCGCTCTATGTCAATGCGATCGCATTAAGTCCTGATAGTAAGTTCATTGCTGCTGCGACTGTCGATACCGTTAGTCTAAATAAAACGGGTGAAGATCAGATTACAGCTAAGATTTGGGAGATAACAAGCGGCAGACTAATCTCATCTCTAAACCGAGGCAATAGCGTGAACGCTTTGAGCTTCAGTCCCGATGGAGAGTCGATTGTGACAGCAAGTGCTGATGGGACTGCTCAAGTTTGGAATACAGCAAGCGGACAACCTGTAGGACAATTGCTGAATAAGCATAAAGGTGCGATTCTCGATGTTGCATTCAGTCCTGATGGAGAGTATGTGGCAACTGCTAGCTTGGATAAGACAGCAGCCGTGTGGAAAGTTGGAGGCGATCGTCCACTCATAACATTAGGGCATGAGCAGGCGGTAACGGCTGTATCGCTGAGCCATAACAGCAAATGGATTGTTACTGCAAGTACGGACAAGATGGTGAGAGTCTGGGACATCGCGAGTGGCAAACCGATCGCTTACATTCCTCATAAAGACTTTGTGAGTGCTGTCGCCTTCAATCCAAGTTTAGAAAACGAGACACTGATTGCCACTGCGAGCTTGGATAATAAAGCCCGCTTGTGGAAAATCAAGGATAATGCAACGCTGATTCGCCTAGAACACAATAGCCCTGTGACCGCTGTGACATTTAATCCCCAAGGCGATCGGATTGTCACTGCAAGTTTAGATGAATCCAAGGAGGAGCGCATCTTGAGAGTTTGTGAAGCAACGAATGGTCAGAAACTAGAATGTAAAGAGGCTGAAACTGAAATTAGTGCAAAGCGCAACTCCGAAGGAATCGCAATCAGCCCAGATGGACGCTTTAGAGTGATCGCGAGTTCTGATTTCTCTAATAAAAACATGACAGTACAGTTCTGGAAAACTAACAGTGGGGACACTGCTACTGTGGATATAAACCAGAACAAAAGTGTGAATAAGTTTATTATTACCTTGAGCCAAGATAACAAGTTCTTTGCCACTGCTAGTGATAATGTAGTACAGGTTTGGAGAGTACCCGATGATCATCAGTTTACCCGTAATCCCAAAGCTTTGCTGGAGGCTAGTCGTCAAGTTCAGCAGTTTTCCTGGGAGAGTTCTAGTTCTGTTGAAGCGATCGCGTTGAGTCCTGATGGCTCACAACTGGTAGTAGCGGGAGCTGATAATACAGCGACATTATGGGATGTGGCACCAAAACGACCCTTAGAACAAAAGCGACCCTTAGAACAGTGGAATCATGATAATAAAATCAATGCAGTGACTTTTAGTTCACAGGGTAACTTCATTGCGACGGCGAGTGATGATAATAAGGCAAAAGTATTTCAGAAAAACGGGCAACAATGTGCGACGCTGCAACATGAGGGGGGTGTTGTTGCGATCGCGTTCAGCCATAATGAAAAATATCTAGCGACAGGAAGCTCAGATAGTAAGGGACGTGTCTGGAATGTAGAGCGTTGTGAGGAAGAGAAAGGGAAAGGTATACCATTGAACCACGAAGGAAAAGTCAATGCTATTACCTTTAGTTCTAATGATGAGTTCCTTGCCACAGCAAGTGATGACCGAACAGCAAGGGTATGGGAGAGATCTAGTGGTCAGGAAGTTGCGCGCTTAGACCATGCAAAGCAGGTAAAGGCCGTCGCCTTCAAGCCTCAAGATGATCAACAGATTGCAACAGCTAGTGATGACACAACAGCAAAGGTATGGTTCTGGCAATTAGAAGATTTGCGTTCTAAAGCGTGTGAACACATCACGGATAACCTTACACAGAAGGAGTGGGAGCGCTACATGAGCAATGAGAACTATCGAAAGAGCTGTCCTTGATTGATAGATGTTTGCTAACGATCATTAGAACAATCCACCCGATTCGGTTTGCCATTGGTATTCGGTTTGCCATCGATCGGATTGAGCAAACGCCTAGTATCTTCAGCCGCCTTTCGCATTTGCTCTCCAATATCTAGCTTCTTTTGAGTCAGAGTAGTATGGAGATATTTTTGTAAGATGCAAGTTGCTTCGGCATATTGAGGAATAGCAGGACGGAGCACGACCGGGTGAGGCTTCTGATTTTCGAAGAAGTCTAGAATTGCTGGATAGTGACTGTAGCGTTTGACGAGTTCTGAGTCCTTA
>NZ_JCACCM010000084.1:0-31441 GCF_059501405.1 Myxacorys sp. | reverse complement strand
TCGCCGCCTTTCCCGGTGACCCCTTCAAACTGGATGGCGATGGGGATCGGATTCCGTGTGAAAGCATCCGCAACTAGGAAACTGTGGCGGCCCGTCACCGACTTCATCTTGAGATGGATTTGGGATGCGTGTAAAACAGGGCCGTGGCTTCCTGAATCCTTCACTAGGTAAAGGCGGTACCAATTCAGGAGGAGAGCGTGAAGATTTTCCAGTTAACGGCCTTAGCGCGCAAGGTCAACAACGGCATCAGCCTGTCGCCTTTAGTTCTCATAAAATAATCAGCGTTTGAGGAGTGTACCAGTTGAGCAATCTAGCCCAAATTCAGTTCGAGGGACGTTTCAGCTCAGAGATGCTTGACGACCAACTGCTGCAAAACTACATCGACACCTTCTGTGGGTATGGCAACTACTGTGGGGACTTTTGGTTTGTTGGGAAAGAGGAAGGAGGAGGAGGAAGCATTGATGATATTTGTCAACGGTTAACCGCTTGGTCTGGGCGGGGGGGTAGAGCACTGGAAGATGTTTACAAATATCACGAGGCCATTGGCGTGACCCACCTCTTCGGTCAACACCCTAAAATACAGCCCACGTGGGGAAAATTGATCCGAAGTTTACTGAAAGCAAAAGGGCAGGAAGCGACGCTCGATCAGATTCGAGGATACCAGGGACAGGACTTAGCGAGAGCGGGTGGAGAATCCTGCCTCCTGGAACTGCTGCCCTTGCCTTCACCGAACACGGGTAGATGGCTCTATTCTGACTATTCGCAGCTTCTACAACTCCGAGAGAGACAGGTTTACAGAGAGTTCTATGCCGCCCAACGCGCTAACCACATCCGGCAGCGAATCTTGGAGCACAAACCGCGGGTCGTCGTTTTCTACAGTTTCGATGCTTGGTATCAGCAGTGGTGGAACGTCATTGCAGCGGGAGTGAAGTTCCGCAGTCATGTGCGTGAAGGATTTCAATACGGGGATAACGGTTCTACGCTCTTTGTGATCGCGAAGCATCCCACAGCACGTGGTGTAACCAATCAGTATTTTGAGGCGATTGGGGATTTAATAGCCGCACACTCATCGCATCCGTCTGTACTACCAAATCACGCTTGCTCTATCTTATGAGGGGTAATTGAGGCATTGACAGACGAGTTGCTTTACACCTTCTACATGCCACCAGCTTGATTCTGAATTAAGCCTGCGAAGTATCGATCAAACGAGTCACGTTACTTGAAAATATGCGGAAAAATACAGCCTAATTATTGTTAGCCCTCCTCATTTGGGTTAGCGAAATTATTCTTAAAGTGTCTGTTGGGCGCAATTGCGTTGAAATCTCGTACAATCACCAATCTCAAAGGTTGGTAACGAAGATTAGTCTAAAGTTCAGAGCCGTTTAAGTTTTGAACATAGCCATGAAGCAGGGATTATCGACAGCGCAAGCAAATCTAAAACTAGCACTTTGGAATGCTGAGGCTGAATCAATAAGCAGTAGCGAACTTTACGTAAGGCTTCAAGAACTCAGACTTCCCGAGGAAGTTGTCAGCCGATTGCACCAAATTCTCACCTACACCAAGAAAGCGGCAGGCAAAGTTTTTTCAGTAGGTAAGATCGTACTTCTCAAGATTATTGAGTTTGTGAAAGCGCATCCTTTTCTAGTTGCAGGCGCTGGAATCGGTGCAGTAGTTGGGGCCGGCATTGCAAGTTTAATAACCTCGATACCCTTTCTAGGACAACTTCTAGCGCCAGTGGCAGCAATATTGGGAATAACAATTACAGCAGTCGGCGCAGTAGTTGGGCACAGACTCGATCAGCGGTTTCAAGGCGTGGGCGAAGATATTGTTGAAATTGCTCGATACTTCTTTGCATTTCTTGGAGATGTTTTTGGTGCTGTGTTTCCTGATATCGCCACTGCTTAGCTTTTGTTTCTAAATCTTCAGGTCTCAAAATGTCAAACAATCAGAATTTGACCAAGGAACAGCTGCTCAAAGCGATCGAGCGATTGGAACGAAATCCAGACGATAAGGTTGGAATTTTTGCCGATGTTGGAATTACTGCATTGGGTGCTGCTGGTGCTGCTGGTGCTGCTGCAATATTGGGCTCGACAACTGCCTCTATCCCCGTCATTACGGCTCTAACAGGTCTTAGTCTAGTTGCAGCTGCTCCCGTCGGGCTTGTAGCTGGTGCTGCTGTAGTTGGTGGAGCGGCTATTTATGGGTTATCGAGATTCATCAAAGATGGTGGTTTTAATGAAGGTAAACGTGACCAACTATTAAACGAATATCGAGACAAACTGAAAGATGTTCAAGCAAAAGAGCGGCGCTCTGAGGTCAAACAGCAGGACATTACAGCCTTTTACGTATTTCTAAAAGAACCGCTTAGGCTGAATTTAATTAGCGCCGAAGATGCTCAGCAATTAATTCAAGCTATGGAAAGTGGACAAATTCCTTTGAGTGAGGCGTATGAGCTTATAGGACAACTTCTCCAGGATGAGCAAAAACCACAGCCTGAGAAAATTCTTACCACCTGTCCTAATTGTTCTCAAAAGCTTCGTGCACCCAGCCATTTAGGACAACTGACACTAACCTGCCCAAAATGTAAGCACTACTGGCAGTGGATTCCAAGGTAGTCGATCTTAATTTGGAGATTGCAGTATGAGCGAGTTAAAAATACGCTCTAAGTTTGCTCTCTACTTCACTACTGCTTAATTTAAGGTTGTGACTGTTGACTAAAACTCGTGACGCTTCGCTTAATCTCCCTTTAGTAGCAAAGAATAGATGAGCAGTGTGCAGTTGCTTCTGTCAATCAAATGCCCCTTCTTTTAACTCTCCTCTTGTTTAGCTGAAACCATCCGTCTCCGTACGGTTAGGAGTGCCACTCAACTCGTTCATTAATCTATGTTCCAAACAGCAATTACTTGAATGAGTTCTGAAACTGAGGAGCACGATTTTGCGCTCCTCACCCACTCTCACATCAGGCTGTAATACAGGGGTGTTACAAAACCTGGACTATTTTTGGCCTAGCTCCCGTACTACAACCGCTTTGAAATCCGCATTCTCTCGTAAATTACAGTGCTGCCCTTGAGTCCAACGCAAAACGGCTGCAATGGCTCCAGGGGGAAGGACTGAGCCATTTTCGTCGCACTGGCACTTCTGCGGACCCCGCAGGCAATCAAGTGCACCGCGTTAATTACAAATCGGTGCGACTGCGACCATAAGCTATCCATTTTAGACAGCTTATGGTTCCAAAACTGCTTGGTTTTGCCAGCCTGGGTCGCAAACTGTTGGAAAAACCCTGGTTTGTTGTCCGACGCTTGGACGGGTTATGCTTCCATTTTTGACTTTCGGACAACTCATGGTTTCAAAACGGGAAACTTGGAATCCAACACGATTGTTTCGTTTGGCTTTAGTTGGAGTTCATTCGGGCAAAATGCTCTAGAAGCATACGATGAAAAAAGACATAACCACCCCCGATTTTTTTCATCAAGAGACGATCTGAAGCAAAGTCGAGGAAGCGAGCATAATTCTGGGGAATTCGGCCTTTCTCGTGAAGCAACTGGCGTAAAGTGAAGTGTTGAATGCAAGCGATTCCACCATATTTCAACCCACCAATCAGTCCACCAATCAGCCCATAAAGCAGCCAATAAGTCAGCCTAAAAACCAACCCAAAAACCAACCCAAAAAACAGCCCAATGAGAAGGCCAATGAGAAGGCCGTTTCTTAGAGAGGTGCGAATTCCCTGATTCGGAACTGCTCGTTGAAGGATGTCAGAGCTGCCCAGTCCGCTACCCAGCCCATAAATTAGCCCATAACTCATCCCACCAATCAGCCCAAAAACCAGCAAAGGACTCAGTATCTGAGTTTTTTCAAAACTCAGCCCATTAATCATCAGCCCAAAACTCAGATTAATCATCAGCCCAAAACTCAGATTAATCAGCCCAAGAATCAGCCCATAACTCAGCCCAAGAATCAGCCCATAACTAACCCCAGTAAACAATTCACGAATAAATCTAGACTTTGCTCTTTGCCACGACCAACTTAATTTCTCCAAAGGTAGTATTTTTCGGGGTAAGCTAATAATCAGCCCACTAGTTAGCCCAACAGTCAGCCCACCAGTCAGCCCAAAAACCAGCCCAAAAACCAGCCCAAAAACCCCAAAAACCAGCCCAAAAACCAGCCCAAAAACCAGCCCCGAGGCTACAAAGGCTCTAATTTGATAAGTTCTCTCCTCGCTACGATTCTTGAGCCAGTTGGGCTGCATCTTCTCAATCAAAAACACCGTTTGCTTTTCCTGCACCATTCGGCTGGCCAACCAGTTTAGCCACCGCAGTACCTGGTTTTTGGGATAGTCTGAAGCCGCACCTCGCTCTAGCTGGCGATCAATGTAGGTATCAAACAAGTGCTGGCTACGATCTGACGTTGAGCCAAGTTCCCCCGTCAACTGTTCCACAGACCATCCCTGATAGGCCGCACTCATCAGATTCAAAATCAGTGGGGTTTGGGCAAACTGCTCCAGGTCAACATCTCGTTTGAGCAAATTTTTTAAGCCTGCAAGAGAACCACCCACACTGTCTAAAAACTGATACACCTGCTTAGATGAGAGCGGTTGCAGGCAGAGCGCACTGCTGATCTGGAGGCGTTGGGTCAGGGCTTCATAATCTTTGACCCGGCTACAGACCGCGATCTCGGTTTGAGGAAACAGCCCAATAAACTCGTTTAAGGCCCGAACACAATCATTGCGATCCGTTTCCTTGACTTCATCGAGGCCATCGAGCAACAGAATGAGCTGCTGCTGTCTAATCCAAGGTTCACTCAAGGATTTTGGCACTTGATATTTTTCTCGCAGTTCATCGATCAACCAATCCACAATCGATTTGCGATCCTTTGCCCAAGACGACAAGTTAACCACGATGGGCATCGGGAGGCTCAAATTCTGCTCACTCCGTTCGATCAGGCGTTGCGCCAGTTGCAGCAGAGCGATCGTCTTCCCAGCTCCCGGATTACCCAGAATTAAGAGGGTTCGACCCTGCCCCATTTCCCCATAGATCTGCGTTTCCCGTAGCTCCTCATAGGAGCCATCGAGTTCCACAGACAAAGCTTCAATCCCCCCAGACAGGTCAGCGATCGCATCAGGACGAGCTTTCAGGTCAAGACTCATAGCAGCATCCCCTTGAAGCGACGGCTTGAGAAATCCTTCAACCCAGAATTGCTTCACCTTGCCGACGACAATCTTGCGCTGGGTATACTCCGATTTCGTCAACTCCACCGCCTGCTGAGCCGAAAACTGTCCAAAGTTGTCATAGGCTGCTCTTGCCCCGTCTTTATAGTCTTTGCGATCGACTTCTTGGTGAACAGTTTCCTCAATTTCCGGTGGCAGAGCGGGTTGTGCCGAGGGAGGAATCACCTTCTGAATCGTGCTGATCTCTGCTGGAGAGAATGGTAGCAGACTCTTCTTTCGTAGCACTGGTTTTAGATGTTCGGGCAGATTCGGCTGGGCAGGTTGTGCTACTGCTCCAACATACACAGCTTTACGGAACTCCCTAGTTTGAGTCGATTGAGCATTCTCCTCACTCCAAATCTGAATCGCTAGACAGCCCAACTCATACGCTTGCTCAATTGACTTTCCAGCGGCCAAACTTTTATAAAATCCGACGGCAAAGATCAGAGCCGCTCGATCCAAAATGGGCTGGCTCATTCCCACCACATAATTGATATGAGCCACGATCGCTTCGGCCTGGCGATCGCTATCGCAAGCATTCAGCACGACACAGTTGATTTCATCGGTAAACGTCTTAAAGAGCCGAGCCAATATCTCAGTACTGACCGTTCGTTCTCGTCCCTGTTCATCCTGGAAAACTAACCCTTGCTCTCCTGCCCCGTGCCCACAAAAGTGGACAATCTCTGGACTATGTTCTAATAGTAAGTCTGGCAATTCTTGAGCACGCACCCCCATTCCCAGCCTGATTTCAAATTTCCCCAACCGCTGTACCGCAGTCGTTAGATCTGCAACTTCTCGCTCAAGATTCAGATCTCGTCTGGGATTAGAAGATAGGAGCAGGATTTTAGCCGTAGTTTTCACTTTGCTATCTTGTTATATGAAAATTGTCTACAGTTTTTGTAGTTAGACCTACATTCATTAAAATCTGGAATTACCGGAAGTTAAGCTATAAGTCTACATAAGTAAATAACTTTCATAGCAGCACTGCTAGAATCCGCTTAAATCGATATCATCAATCACAATTGAAATTAAAAATTGCTAAGTTTAATACACCAAACATTAGACTACTACAGCCTTTTTCAAACGAGCTAGATGCAGTAACAGCAATGAGTAAGCTAGGCTTGAATGTCCTCCCGTGATACTTGAGCAGCAACGCATCAAATAAGGGTGGGGCAGGTAATTAGATCGTGCCAGGTTCAAAGTTCCAGCGTTAATCCTACTCGTTGAGCTGCTGTGGTTTTGAATCGACTATGCTGCCAGAGCCAGTTGAAGTAACTCACGACTGACCGAGCAGTCACTTTTGTGTGTTTCCAGACCTTGCCAAACTTATTTTATTTGTGGTGCCAACGTCCGGTTTGTTGTCCGATAAGTCCGTTGGTTCACTCTAATCCTTGCCAATGCGGTGGAGGATTTTCAGGTAAGGTAATAGTACTCTTTCATAACCTCCCCAGTCATCGTTATTCCACTGCTTACAAGTAGTCTTTGGTTCACTGCCGCACCCGGCAGAAGTTCTGAGGTTAAAAATACTGGAATTGCCGCAAATTTGAGTGCGGCATTTTTTGCTTGGTCGGAACTTCTACGGCGCGCGCAGAAATCCGACCATCACTGCACCGTTTGGCCACCATCGATCACCATAGCGTGTCCAACGACGAAGGCAGCCGCGTCTGAGCACAGCCAGACGACGGCCGCAGCGATCTCCTCGGACGTGCCCATCCGTCCGACCGGTTCCTCCGCAATCACCTGAGCGCGCCCTTCGTCCGTGCCACCGGTAAAGCGACCCATCATTGGGGTGTCGATATAGCCGGGACAGACGGCATTGACGCGGATGTTCTGCGACGCATAGTCGAGCGCCGCTGCCTTGGTCAGTCCGATCACACCATGTTTCGCGGCGGTGTACGCGGGGCTACCCTTGATGCCGATGATTCCCGCACCCGAGGACGTGTTGACGATCGCGCCGCGTCCCTGCTTGAGAATCAGCGGGATCTCGTGCTTCATGCACAGGAAAACGCCACGGAGGTTGATGTCGATAATCCGGTTCCACTCCTCCTCTTCGTACTCTGCGGTCGGAGCCGCCTTCCTCGGCTCGATGCCTGCGTTGTTGAAGGCAAAGTCCAGCCGCCCAAACACCTCAATGGTTTTGTCCAGAGCTGCCTTCACGTCCTCGGTTCGCGTCACGTCGCACTTGACGGCGAGCCCTCGTCCGCCAAGTTCTTCGATCATGCGGGCCGTTTCCTGATTGCTCTGTTCTGAAATGTCAGCAACTACCACGTCAGCCCCGTCGCGTGCAAACGCCAGTGCTGTAGCTCGACCGATGCCGCTTGCTGCTCCGGTGACAAAGGCCACCTTGCCTGTAAAGTTTTGGTTGTTCATGGGATTTTTCACCTTGTTTCTGGCTTCACCCTCATTTCAGGTGTTGGGTAAAAAAGGATGTGAGCTTGTCAAAGGGGATCAGGTTCGCCCGGTCGTACAAATCGACGTGTCCCGCGTTCGGAACCCGGACGATCTCCTTCGGCTCGACAGCGCGGTTGTAGGCGTCCTCGCTGAACTCCCGGGAGTCGGCCTCGGTGCCGGTGACAAAGAGCAGCGGACGACCGATCTCCTCGATCCTTTCAAGCGGATAATAGTTCATGAACCGCACGACGCTAGTCAGCGTTGGCTTCGTCGTCCGCTCTGGAGACGAGCCTTTCGGTGTGAACTCACCCCGGGGAGTCCGGTAGAAGTCGAAGAACTCGCGCTGAACCGGGTCGGTGCTCGCCGTCAGTTCGTTCGTCGTTCCACCCACATAGGTGGTCTCGCCACCCGTGAACTCCACGTAACGCTGCTCCGCCGCCGCGATCATCTGCTTTCTTTGCTCGGCGGTCACCGATTTCCTGAGCCCGTTGCGAGCCGCCGCGCCCATGTCGTACATGCTCACGGTCGCGACGACCTTGATGCGGGGGTCGATCTTGGCGGCGCTGATGACGAAGCTGCCGCTGCCGCAGATTCCGAGGCCGCCGATCCGCTCCCGATCGACGAAGGGCCGGGTGCCTAGGAAGTCCACCGCCGCGCTGAAGTCCTCGGCATAAATCTCTGGCGCGACGAGGTTTCGCGGATTCCCCTCGCTCTCGCCCCAGAACGACAGGTCGATGGCTAAGGTGACGAATCCTTGTTCAGCCAGTTTTTGGGCATACAGATTCGAGCTTTGTTCTTTGACTGCGCCCATGGGGTGCCCGACAATGATTGCCGGATTCTTGGCGTTCTGATTCAAGGTTTTGGGAATGAAGAGAGTCCCGGCAACTTGCATGTTGTATTGGTTTTTGAACGTCACCTTCTGCATGGTCAGCTGGTTGCTCTGATAGAAATTGTCCGCCCCCTCGACTACAGTGGACTGCTGGGCGGGTGTTTGGGGGCTCTGACGCGAGACGTTTGTTTTGTCGAGCGCAAATGCGGCCGTTGCGTAGATTGCACTGAACAAGAGGGTTGGTATTAGAACGCGGTGTTGCATTGAGTTCTCCATCTGTGTGGGTTTATCTAGCGAGTCAAATTCGGTTCAACGCACTTGCCTGCGGCAGCATCATGTCAATAACATCGCAATGTTTAATTCGGATGGAGTCCAGGGGTGATATTGCACTGGCTGCGGCATACACTTTCGGGTTGTACATGTGGATACTCCTATTGATTGACATTGAGTGTCTGGTATTGCTCGTCACTGACCTGTTCCATCCAGTCCACGACCTTGCCGTCGAGTTGTTCCTGAAGGGCAATGTGCGTCATGGCTGTAGTGGCTGTAGCGCCGTGCCAGTGCTTCACTCCGGGCGGAATTTGAACCACATCACCGGGTCTGATTTCCTGAATTTGTCCACCCCATTGCTGAACCCAGCCAACCCCAGCCGTCACGATGAGCGTTTGTCCTAACGGGTGGGTATGCCATGCGGTTCGGGCCCCAGGCTCGAAGGTGACACTGGCACCACCCGCGCGGACTGGACTTTGGGCTGAGAATAGGGGGTCAATGCGGACAGTACCTGTAAAGTTTTCGGCTGGTCCTTGGGTGGAAGGCTGCGAACCGTTTCGTCTCACCTCTACAAGTTGTGTGTTATTGCTCGATGGAGCTTGTGCTTGTGCCACAGGAGAGAACCCCAAAGCAAGCAGAGAAGATGACACGATCATTGTTGCAAGCAGTTTCATTTCTATCTCCTTTAACGGTTCTACTGAATTCGCTCAATGGTCACGTCGATAGAACCAGGGACATTAAATGCTTCTACGCCAGCATCGATCTTGCCGATCGTGATGATGCCAGGGTCAGGAATTTCCTCTCCATCGTGGCGATAATAAATAGCCACATCAGGACCGGGAGACCAGTAAATGATGTCTCCAATTTCATACGTTTTCGTTCGCTTTCCCTCCTCCGAAATCGCTCTCGGCAGGTGGGCAAACTTTTCTCTTCCAAACAAATCGTTCATCGTCAGCGTTAATGGCAGCAGGGAAACAAAATCTCGTGTCGTTGGGTTGTCAATTAACGTGGCTGTAACGGCTTTGTCTCCAACCTTGATGTTGATCTTCATCCTGTTTGCCTGCTGGGTTGATCGTTCAGTCGGCAGTTTCGATGAGGCACTGCCAGGCATCCTGTTATCGGCACGGCAGGCTGAGTAGCTTATGGACATCACCAGGGCGAGGACCCCAATCAGCATTCTCTTCTGCCAGCTTTTTCCCTTGATGGGAAACCATTTCAGATGCATTCAGGCCCTCTTCATGAGTTCTCTCTTGAATAAAAATCCAGACGCTTGCGGGAAGCCGGAATCACGTTTCTTTGCTTAACCTCATTCTAGGAAGCCTGAAAGGCAAGCAATAGGACGATCGTCTAGGATCGTTGTACAATCCTGCAAACCTACACCCATTTCGATTTAAGCCACGCTAGATTTTTGTACAGGACTGGCACTGCTAAACCCTTTCTGAACTTGATGTGTCTACAAATCGATTTGAACAGGTATGAGAAATGAATACTGCAAGAACGAGTGAAAAGTCCGATAGAGCGTTGATGAATGACCCTCAGACAAAACGCGAGGCAGACCGAGCGCAAGCCAACCGAGCGGAACTAACGGAGCGAATTTCAGGGGCGATTCGTCAGGATGGAGCGATCGAGCCGCTGAAAGGATTACACTTCAACCGTTCCTCTTCCCCTTCGGAATGCTTTCATAGTGTCTCTATTCCTGCCTTTTGCATCATTGCTCAAGGCAGCAAAGAAGTCCTGTTGGGCAGCGATCGCTATCAGTACGATCCGATGCACTATCTGCTGGGAACGGTCGAACTGCCGATTGCCAGCCGAATTCTAGAAGCAACCCAGGAAAAACCGTACCTCGGCCTTCGTCTCGATCTCGACCCTACCCTCGTTGGCTCCGCCATGGTGGAGGCCGGCTATCCCTCAGCGCAACGGGGTGCCAGTGTAAAAGCGATCGATGTCAGTCCATTAGATGCAAATCTGTTAGATGCGGTGGTTCGGCTCGTCAGGCTGCTCGATTCCCCGACTGAAGCGCATGTGCTCGCACCCCTGATTAAACGGGAGATTATCTACCGACTCCTGATGGGAGAACAAGGGAATCGGCTGCGTCAGATTGCCGTTCTGGGTGGCTACACGCACCATATTGCCAAAGCCGTCGATCGACTTCGCAAAGACTTTAAGGAGCCGCTTCGGATTGAAAGCATCGCACGGGAGCTTGGCATGAGCGTCTCGGGCTTCCATCATCACTTCAAGTCGGTGACGGCCATGAGTCCCTTGCAGTTCCAGAAGCAACTACGGCTCCAAGAGGCGCGCCGTTTGATGCTGGGGCAAAACCTGGACGCGACCAGTGCGGCGTACCAAGTGGGGTATGATGATGCCTCTCACTTCAACCGAGAGTACAAGCGGCTCTTTGGTGCGCCACCAATGCGTGATGTAGAGCGACTGCGAGCACTGCCCACCTGAGTTCAACTTTTTGGTATTTGGGCTGGCTAAACCAATCAGGGGTAAACCTAGCGAGGCTACCGTCAGCCGCCATGATGACGCTGAAAACCTCGCTCTATAAATATTTCAGCGACTAGTTTTGATTCAAGAACAGATTGTGTCGTGAGAGGTGTAAAAACGTAAGAATTTTGCATTTTTCGACTTGAAACAGCCCAGTTGAAAACTTTGACTAGTACACCTTTGGACTATTTTAGTACTAAAAATTTCCAGAAACCGACTAGTACACCCCATCATTTTGGAGCGGATTGAACCCTAAAACCCGCATGATCTCGTTGTTTCGCTGCCACACAGCAGACTGTGTGAAAACTCGAAGCCTACGCCACATATAAACGACTTGGAAGAATTTAGGCGCTCCTCATAGCGCTTTTTCAATTCCTAACTCTAGTTTTCACACAGTCTGACACAGAGCAGAAGTTCAAAGATTACTGCTGACGAAGGAGTAAATCGTAAGACGCCTACTTCGCAGAGCTTTAAGGTTGATAAAGTTACTTAAGACTAAAACTGCGGCGTGAAGGCTCTACTGCATAAGCATTTCAACGCTCGCATGGCGGCTGACGGCAGCGTCGCTACTTTCACCCCTTAATGGTCGAATGCTCTACGGCGACTCCGCGCTCCGCCATCATCTCCTCTAAATCTCGGTAGCTCAAGGCCTAACGATAACACCAGTGCACATTCAGTAAGATGATTTCGGGCAAAAAGTGCCGCCATTTGAACAAGGAACCAGTCGTCATTTAGAGCAAGATTCAGAGAAAATTGAGCTTCCACACCGTACCATTTTTGCGAAACAACCGTGTACAAAGCCTACGCTTTACAACATCTACCCCTTCAGTTTCGCCATCATTGCGGTGTCATCCCAGTAAGATGATACCTTTTGAATCTTACCGACACCATTCATTTCAAAGATGCTAATTCCCTCTGCAGTGAAATGTCGATCGGTTTTTGTAACGACCTGCATTGTCCACTTCACTGCTGCCCCGTTCTTCACAAAGAAGATGTCGTCTTTTGATAGTTCTATCTTTTTAAACAAATTGGACAATATTTTAAAAAACTGCTCAGAATTCTTGTGTACCAGCTTGGGAGGAGTTCCAACAGGGTCATGAACGACCGCATCTTCAGCAAATATCTCTAACCAGCCCTTTGCATTCATCGCCGCCATGTTGTCAAAATAAATTGTTAACAACGACTCGATTTCCTTTGTTGATTCTTGCTGCTTACTCATGATTGTGTTCATGTTGATCACTCAAGTTAGGGAATAACGGTTGTGTTACAAAATGCTTTCGCTACGCCAACCACAATTTTCTGTTGTTGCAAGCTTCTCCTGTTTGATTAGTCATCATCAAAAATGGTGCAGTTGCCTTTGACCCTTCACCACTTGCCCCTGCTGCTGAAGCTGCACAACTTCTTCCATGTACACGGCTTTTCGATATTGGTCTCGCCTTTCTTACATATTGGGACAGGTTGGCATGTCCTCT
The DNA here is from genome assembly GCF_059501405.1 of Myxacorys sp. Lineage (NCBI taxonomy): Bacteria > Bacillati > Cyanobacteriota > Cyanophyceae > Leptolyngbyales > Leptolyngbyaceae > Myxacorys > Myxacorys sp. The sequence continues at coordinate 18,789 of NZ_JCACCM010000084.1, read as the reverse complement.
CCAACGAGGAGCCTGGCGAGACTGGGCAGGGCCTCACCGTAAGTTGGATGAATGTGAACCGATTGTTCGAGTAATTGCCACGTTGCTTTTGCTTCCATCAGTGACAAAAAGACATGCACAATTTCAGCTGCTTCGTATCCCACCAGCGTTGCGCCTAAAATCAAATTCGTCTCGGTGTCGATGACCATGCTGTAGAAGCCTAGATCGTGCCCCCACTCAATACTGCGAGCGATGTGAGCCATCGGCAGGGTGACTTCTCGCGCAGAGATACCCTGTTTCTGAGCTTGCTCTAAGGTCATACCCACTCGACCCACTTGCGGCTCCGTGTAGACGGCGTAGCCTAACACTCGATCGTTGCGGCTCCGCTGTTCGCCACATAGAATCGCTTTCAAGCGGCGATAGTCTTCCCAAGAAACATGGGTAAACGCAGGCTGTTTTGCCGCATCTCCGATCGCATAAATTCCAGAATGAGTTGTTTGAAACTGATCGTCGATCTGAATAAACCCCTGTTCATCTAGTTCAACGCCTGTCACCGCAGCATTGAGTGCCCCAGTGTTCGGTTTGCGTCCAGTCGCAACCAGCAAGGCTTCTCCATCGAGTACTTCACCATTGTCTAGCGTGAGGGTAAACACACTGTTGGCATAAGCAACCTGCTTAACCATTGTGTTGAAATGCACTCCAATTTCGTCTTGCTTAAAGGCATCCAACAGCACCGCACTGACCTCAGATTCTTCTTGAGCCAGCAGGCGATCGCCCCGCACAATTAATTCGGTCTGGCTGCCTAAGCGTGCCATTCCCTGCCCTAACTCCAGGGCAATATAGCCGCCGCCGACCACGAGCAACCGGGGCGGAAGTTGCTGCAAATCAAAGAAATTTCGGTTAGTGAGATACGGCGTTCCTGCTAAACCGGGAATGTCGGGAATGGTAGAGGATGTGCCTGTGTTGATGACGACGATCGGAGCCTGTACCGTTACCCCACCGCCGCTGACGGTTCGCTCTCCAGTGAACGCAGCTTCAGCGCAAACGACTTTAACTCCTGCAATCTCTAACCGCCGTTTCGTGCCCTGATTAAACTGACCGCGAATACCCCGCACTCGCTCCATCACTGTCGGAAAATCGACTTCAACCTGCGCGTGGATGCCGAGCTTCCTGGCTTGTCGAGCGCGACCGGCGGCATGAGCAGCGGCCAAAAAGGCTTTAGAAGGTGTACAGCCATAGTTAATGCAACTGCCACCCAATGCATCGCGCTCAAATAGAACGACGTTCTTCCCGGCTTTGGCAAAGTCAACTGCGAGTGGAACTCCACCCTGACCGCTGCCAATCACAATTAAATCTACTGTTTCCATAGTTACCTCTGTAATGTTGATGAAATGAGCAATTGAATGGCATGAACGTCCTCAGAGCTTGTGTCAAAGCTAGGCTCCGGGCGGACCCAAAATTTCGTCACCAATCTCGGCAGAAATACGTTCAAATAGTGCTATGTCTGGCGTTGCTGTTTCATCGTATGTGCCGACAGATGCAATTAGCCGAGCAAAGCTACTGGGCGCAGCAACAACCAATCCACGAGCAGGTCGATCGGTGAATACGCCGATCGCGTGCGGTGTGCCAGGAGCAATCAAAAAGCTTTCACCAGCACTGAGTACCAACTTGTTCTCACCTGCCCAAACCGTGAACTCCCCTTCTAGCACATAGAGTTGTTCGGAATAGCGCGTATGCCGATGGAGCGGTGTTTGTGTACCCGGTGGAAAGTAGCCTTCAATCAGATCGTACTGCCCCCCAGTTGTGGTGTGATCGGCAAGGATATTGAGGCGAGAACCAAAAAGCCAGAAAGATTGTGTCATGAGATTACTCCAATTCCTGCGTGAGTTAGTGAATGGGAAATGTCTGCTGTCAAGCGCCGCTTCAAAGATTTTCAACTCAGCCTTGATTGATCCAAACTTGCGGTCTTTCCAACTAACGCACTGACCTGAAGGCTGCACGAATCTCCTCAGAAAAAAGTTGTGGCTGCTCCCACGCTGCGAAGTGACCGCCCTTATCGACTTCATGAAAGTAGATGAGATTGCGAAAGGCGCGCCGAGCCCACGTTTCTGGAGCTCGATATATTTCCCCGGGAAATACCGTGATCGCGACCGGAAGCGAGATCTCGTCGGTCTTCTGCGCGGCTGCATTCAAGAGGCTGCTCTTGTTCTCCCAGTACAGCCGAGCTGACGAGACGGCACTGTTTGTTAGCCAGTACAGCGTGATGTCGTCCAGCACCTCATCTTTCGTTGGGGATTTTTCGGCATGGCTGCTGCTTGTCCACTGCGCGAAACCTGGATGCCCGAGCAGCCATGCTGCAAGCCCAGCGGGCGAGTCTGTCAGCCCGTACCCGATCGTTTGTGGACGTGTGCCCATCATCACGGCGTAGGCTCGATCTTTCTGATTGAATATGTTGAGTGAGTCAAACGCTGCACGTTCTTGCTCGGAGAGTGCCGCTGGGGCGGGTCTGCCACTGGCGAGCACCGCTGCCACCTCGGGTGGAATCGTTGCTGGCAAGTTGATGTGGATGCCGAGTAATCCTGCTGGTGCTTGGCGGGCCATTGCGCTGGTGATAGGGGATCCCCAGTCGCCCCCTTGAGCGACGTAGCGGGTGTACCCGAGGCGCTGCATCAGTTTCGTCCAGGCTCGCGCGATGTGGTCGGGGTCCCAGCCGGTACCCGTCGGCTTGCCGGAGAAGCCATAGCCGGGAAGTGACGGGATGACCAGGTCAAAGGCATCCTCCGCACGCCCTCCATAGGCTGTCGGGTCAGTCAGCGGACCAATAACCTTTAGTTGTTCAAGTACTGATCCGGGCCATCCATGGGTGATGATCAACGGCAAAGCATTCGGATGTTTGGAACGGATGTGGATAAAGTGAATGTCCAATCCATCGATGTTCGTTATAAATTGCGGTAAGGCATTCAGCTTCGCCTCGGCTTTGCGCCAGTCGTAGTCCGTTCCCCAGTAGCGGATGAGATCCTGCATGGTCGCTAGTTGGACACCCTGCGATTGGTCGGTGACAGTCTCCTTGTTAGGCCAGCGGGTTGCTGAAATGCGTTGGCGGAGATCGTAGATCGCCGCTTGAGAAACCTGGACGTGAAAGGGGCGGATGGTATTGTTTTCAGTCGAGATTGCCTCCGCAACTTGGTCTACCCTGGTCTGGACAGATTGCTGCGCCAGCACGCGAATGGGCAGTACCAGGAACACGGTTGCTGCAAAGAGCGCAATGAGGAGTCGCGAGAACAGGACAAAGACACGTGCAGTGCGGGTTCTGGTTTTGTAGCGTACTTTTTTCAGTTTGGTCATGATGTTCTCTCTTTGCTGCAAATGGTCCGTTCCAAAACTCAGCTCACCCCGATCAGTAACCGTCAACTTCGACGACGGCTTCTGCAAACTCCCGTGGCGCTTCTTGCGGCAGGTTATGCCCGACGCCACTATTGATGACCCGATGTGTGTATTTGCCTGAGAATTTCCTGGCGTAGGAATTGGCATCCGGGTGTGGTGCGCCGTTGGCGTCACCTTCGAGCGTGATGGTAGGTACGGTGATTACTGGAGCTTCGGCAAGACGCTTCTCAAAGTCGTCGTATTGTGTTTCGCCTTCAGCCAGACCGAGCCGCCAGCGGTAGTTGTGGATGACGATGCCAACGTGATCTGGATTGTTGAAGGACTCGGCGCTGCGATCGAATGTTGCGTCATCAAAGTGCCATTGTGGTGAAGCAAGCTGCCAGATGAGCTTGTTAAAGTCATGCTGATATTGTTCATAACCAGCGCAGCCCCGCTCCGTCGCAAAATAAAATTGATACCACCATTGGAGTTCGGCTTGCGGCGGCAGTGGGGTCTGGTTGGCTTCAGGGCTGCCGATCAAATAACCGCTTACAGAGACAAGTGCCTTGCACCGTTCGGGCCAGAGTGCCGCGATAATGTTGGCAGTACGCGCACCCCAATCAAACCCAGCAAGGATCGCCTTCTCGATCCTGAGCGCATCCACCAAAGCGATAATATCGACTGCAAGTGCCGACTGCTGCCCGTTGCGGAATGTCTCGCTCGAAAGAAAGCGTGTCGTACCATAGCCGCGCAGATACGGAATGATCACCCGGTATCCCGCTGACGCTAACAGAGGGGCGACATCGACATAGCTGTGAATGTCGTAGGGCCATCCATGCAGGAGGATGACTGGACGGCCGTTGACGGGACCCGCTTCAGCGTATCCAACATTCAAGACACCAGCATTGATCTGCTTGAGTGAGCCGAATGATGAATTTGTCCCCGACTGAATTCTAGACAGAGTGGCTGATTCTGTTTGGCTTGATTGAGCATTGGCAGAACCGAATCGACCGAGTTGTGTCGCCGCAATGGTCATGACTGCAGTGCCTAAAAAGCGACGGCGTTGATGGTTAGTTTTATCGGACATTTTCTAATCCTGTTCGCCGATTGTTTGGGCATAGGTTTTGCCGTAAGGGTAGAAGAGGTTTTTTTGTCCTTCCTGCCAGGCCGCTTTCAGCTCAGGTGTGGTGATGTCCCAATCCGGGCGGCATTTCCTAAGAACGGCGCGCAGGTCTTGGCGCAACTCTTCCAGAGTGGGTCGCCCGAAGAACCAGTAGCCCATGTAGACTTTGTAGATAATTAGACCCGGTTCCAGGACGATCGTGTAGGGGATCATGGGATTGTGCAGAGGGTCTGTATATTCGGCGATGTCGAGGTCTTTTTGGATTTTGTGTCCTGCGTCAGAAAGAAAGGGCCAGTGGGCACCAACGCCGCTGCGATATTCATTCGTCTCGGTGATGTTGTCGGTGCTGATCGTGACCAGTCGGCAGTAGCCGACCTCAATCTCACGGTGGAGTTGAACCAGTCCTTCAGCCTGCCTTCGGTCCTTGGGGCAGTACCCGCCACGGCTAAGGACAAGCACCATCGGATGTTGACCTTGCAGATCGGAGAGCTTCCGGCGCTTCGCGGTGTGATCGGGCAGTTCGTAGTCGGGGAAGACCGCTCCTGGAATAATGTCAGAGCGCATTTGAAATCCTCCTAGATATTTTCATGAACGTTGTCTAGGCATTCTAGAGATCGATTACCGTGTCTTCCTGTGGGCGCGAGCAGCAAATCAATAGGTTCCCAACTGCCGGAGCATTGAGCGGTTCGGGGTCATAGTTCACCAATCCAGAAATCAGTCCAGACTCGCACATGGGGCAAACTCCAGTTAGCGCACTGGAACATCACAAGCTTCGGCAAGTCCCAATAGGCGTAAGAATCCATCTGGTAGACAGACACATCCCGCTGCTCGCCACCGTGACCCGCCAGATCGCCTTGGGCATCGCCATCAATGTTGAGCTTTCCTGTTCAGGTTTTTCATGGGGACGGAGAGACGGTGGTTGCGGTGCTCAGGGATTCCTCCGGCGGTCGCTGTAGAAGCGGTCACTCAATTGGCGGTCGCCGTACTTGCAAGTGGGGTCACTGGCGTCGTTGTCGCGGAAATGTGAAAGACCTCCTCCATATAGCGATCGGCTGCGGCTACGGCATTCTCAGGACTGCTGCCGTTCTGACGTGCGCTCAGGTAAGGCGCGTACCAGTCCGACCAGTGGTGCTCGGCGTGCGTCTTCTCGTAGTGGTCGTGGTGCTCCGCCGTCTCACGCAGGAGATTTGCCAGGGTTGGGATGTCTGTAGCGGGTGCCTGTGTCACCGTCCACTCGCGGCCAGGAAGTCGTTCCGTAATCTCCTGGAGCAGCCATTCGTTCCCGTCCGGATCTTTGAATGAGGCAAACGAGAAGTAGGAACGGCCTTGTGGGTCGCGCCCGCCGCCGCGCGGGTTCTCCACAGCGTTGTTGAAGGGTCCGTCAGCGTAGTGGAAGACCTCACTGACATCGACACCGTGCGCGATCAAGGCGGCGCGGGTAGCGTCGAGGTTGTCCACGACCAGAACCAAGTTTTGCGCCGAGCCGGATGGGTCCGGCGTGACTCCTTTGCCGAAGATGATCGATGCTTCCGAGTTGGGTGGCGTCATCTGCACACCACGGAAGTCGCCGTCTACCACATCAATGTCGACGCGCCAGCCGAGATTCTCGTAGAATGCCCTCGCCCGATCGACGTCAGAAACGTTGAACAACACGAGTTCGAGTTTCATGTCTGGACTGTTTACTTGATTGCTACTCATCTTGTGCTCCTTTCGGTTGTTAGGTTTGCTGTTCAAATTGGTTATCCTTCATTCTTCTGCGATCGCCTGATTTAGACCACTCAAGTTCGTTGAGTTAAACCGCCACTTAATTGTCAGCCTGGTGTCCGACGACCGCGTAGCTTCCGTTCCACCAGCCCGTGACGATCGCCGCATACTCGTCGGACGCCTCCTCCCACGTGTAGTGCCCCGCATCGAGGACGGCGAGTTTGCTTGCGGGCAGCCGTTCGTGGAGATACTCCGCGTTGACCAGGGGCACGAGCGGGTCTCGCCGACCGGCGATGATCAGCACTGGCGTCCGAATACCGGGTAGCCGCTCTTGCAGAACCGGCAGATCCGTCGGAAAGTTGCGCACGTAGCGCATCGATTCGGCGAAGCGCTTGCCCTCATAGGAAGAGAGGTAGTCCTCGCGGGCAATGTCCGAAGGAGCGCGCTCGATCCTTCCCATTGCCCTGGTGACAATCTGTCGCCCGTCGGTGCGGCGGTATGGTTCGAGGTCAGGAGCCTCGACCAACTCCTTGAGCACTACGCCCAGTTGCAGCGGCACTGCCGCCCCCCCGCTCCCGACCACGAGGCTACGGAACCGTCCCGGCTGGAGGGCAGCGGCGAAAAGCGCAGCACTGGTGGCGATGTCATGACCGATGACGTGCGGCTGCTCTAGCCCAAACGCATTGGCAAGGCGCAGAACGAACTCGCCCATTGCGTGCGGAGCCAGGAGTGTGTCGCGGCGCTCGGAGTGTCCAAAGCCTGGGAGATCCACCGCCACGAGGTGGGCGTGCTCAGCAAGCCGCGACCAAGTCGGCTCGAACGCGTATAGGCTCTCCGGCCACGGACTAAGGAGGAGAGCATGCACACCCCGCCCTGGGTCCTCACTCTCGGCGTAGCGGATAGACAGCCCGTCAACGGTGCGGAATTGCGGCTGGATGGACGGGTGCAACGAGACGGTCAGGGGTTCCCTCATCGCATTGCTATCAAATGCCTGTCCGCTGTTTGGTTGCGTCATACCTGATTGAGTCATCGTGTCCTTCCTTTGAGTGGTGTTGGATTTTTTGGGTTTATGCGTGGACGAGCCAACTGGTGGAGCGATCGCAATGTCAAGCCGGGACTTGACTCCGCGTAAATTCAGTGGCGTTCAGTTTCACGAAATCGTACACACTCGTCGTCGGCTTACCAGTCAGCTTGAACAGGTCATCCGTCAGGCGGTCATACCGTCCTTGCTGATGAAGTTCGGCCATTACCGCGAGGTGGTTGAGGAGGTGTGTGGGCACCCCAAATTGACGCAGCGTCTCAGTCCACGCAGAGAGCGGCACATCCCGATAGCGAATCGTGCGACCGAGTGCTTGGGAAAAGATGTGCGCATAGTGATCCAGATCCGCCGACTCAAAACCGGTCAGATTGTAAACCTGACCAATATGCGGGGCAGGGTCATCGAGGATTGCGGCAATGGCGTGCGCTACATCAACTGCGGAGATCGGCGAGGTCTTGCCATGACCCAGCGACAGCGCCAGTTCATCGTTGTCTCGGACTCCAGCAGCAGCGAGACGCAGGAAAAAGCTTTCGAGAAAGACTGTTGGTCGCACCGTGACCACTGGGAGTCCTGACCATGCCAATGCTTGTTCCGCCAGCCAATGCAACTTGTGCTGCGGGCTGTCCGTGGTCTCGGTAATGCTCATCTGCGTTACCGTCATCTGCGACATGTTGACGAACGCCTCAACGCCGTGATACTTCGCCACCGCAGCAGTGTTGACCGTGGCTTCGAGATACGCTGGCGAAACCGACATGCCGAAATAGATGCGCGCCACCCCTGCGATCGCCCGGTGCATTGAGTCCAGATCGGTCAGATCGCCCTGCACAACCTCAGCTCCGAGCTGGCGCAGGCTCTCAGCGCGTTCATCCTCTCGCCGAACCAATGCTCGCACCTTGTACCCCTTGTCGAGCAGCATTGCGGTGAGGTTACGGCCAATAGCACCGAGGTCGCCAGATGCTCCGGTGACGAGGATGGAGCTGTCATGTGTGGATTTCGTCATAGTCATCTACCTCTTAATTGCGTGATTACCCGAACGTGAACGCAAACGCCTCTACACCAGAATCCAGAAACTCGATCTCGAACTGGCGATCGCGGATCGGCTGCGACTGTCGAATTAGTTGGTACAACCGCTGTTCGGTCACCGTGCCTTTGCCTCGCTCATCAACATCCAGTCCGTGAGCTGTGAGTGGTGGCTGTCCATCCAGGAGCACGCGAAACCGCACAGATGTTCCTCGCTCGACGGGTCCCATGACGAGATGCAGATCGCGGGCGTGGAAACGGTACGCAGTCTGTCCACCGGACTGGTTCAGGACAACGGCTTGTCTGCTGATCGTCCAATCACCCGCAAGTGCCCATTGATTCCGTTGCAGTTGCGCCGGGGCGGTATAGGAATGAGGCTTGTTTAACACTGCCCCACCGGGAGACGCAAAATGCTCCGTTCTGTCGTGCCCGAGGTAGTTTTCTGGCGATTTGAGGCTGCTCCAATCGGCGGCAACTTCAAAACCACGAGCCGCAACTTCGACCATTTCCTGCCCGACAGAGCCAGTTCCAGCCTCAGACAAGAGCTGTTGAATCACCCGTTCCGATCGCTCGTAATCGCCCTCGCCGAAGTGGTGATGCCGAATGCGTCCCTGCCGGTCGATGAAATAAAGGGCTGGCCAATAATGGTTCTCGAACGCGCGCCACACTGCATAATCGTTGTCCACGGCGATCGCATAGTCAATTCTCATATCCATCAAAGCGCGACGGACATTATCAATATTCTTCTCGAATTCAAACTCCGGCGTATGTACACCGATTACGACAAGTCCCTGATCCTGATACGTCTCGGCCCACGCACGCAGATACGGAAGTTGGCGCAGCCAATTGATGCAGGTATACGTGCAGAAGTTAATCAGCACGACTTTTCCGAGCAGTTCATCCGCTGTTAATGGATGTGAATTAAGCCAGGCGATCGCGCCAACCAGAGGCGGCGATTCGCCTTCAATCGGTAACTCAGCCGTTGCTGACGTAGTGTTTTGGATGGTGCATCCAATCATGCCAAGCTGAGTGGCAGCAATCGTTTTAAGCATGGTTGTTAGAAAAGAGCGGCGATTAGAATTGATCCTTTTGGACATGTGCTGACCTCCCCATAACGGTGTTGCGAGAGGTACAGTGAATTAAAAAACTTCGGCAATCCTCTCCTCGACAATCTCGCGTGCACCATTAGCATCGGGGTATGCAATGCGTTCGTGAACGTGTAATGCGGGTGTCCGATCGATCAACAGGCTGAGCAGTTCGGGGCGGCTGTAGTGCCCGCGGGCATCCATCAGCCGCTTGCGAGCATCGATTTGGGCAAAGTCAAGTTCGGCAATTACTTCGCCTTCGCCCACTTTGAGCGGCTCACCGATGATCTGACCGTCCGGAGCCACAATGGCGGTGAAGCAACCGCCAGAAATCGGTCCGATCGCGCAACCCGTATCCTTCATGATCTGAGCCTGCTGATCGGCATCGAGCCACGCGGTCGCACAGACGACAAAGCAGGCAGACTCAAGGGCGTGCTGGCGGACGTTAATTTCTGCTTGCTCCGCGAACAGCGGACCCGCGAATGATCCGGGATACATTGCCGAGTGGATTTGCTCACCATCGGCGATCAGGGCGTACCGTGCCAAAGGATTGTTATGCTCCCAGCAGGCCAGTTGCCCAATGCGCCCAACGGTGCTGTTGATGGCACGCAGACCCGAGCCGTCACCCTGACCCCAGAGTATCCGCTCGTTATAAGTCGGCGTGGTTTTGCGGCGGCGCTGGATTAGTGTCCCGTCTGCGTCGAAGAGAAGCTGCGTATTGTAGATCGAGCCACCGTCGCGCTCATTGACGCCGATCGAAACGACCATGTTTGCTTCTTTGGCGGCTTCGGCGATCGCCCGAGTTTCAGCAGACGGCACCGTAACCGACTCTTCAAGCAACCGCAGATGTTCCTTTGCCAATGCGAACGGGGCTAGCACATAGGAGAAGTAGGGATAATAGGGAATGATGGTCTCGGGGAAAGTTGCGAACTGGACGCCTTGTTTGCCCAACTCACGGATTTTCTTCACAACCTTCTCGACGGTACCCTCCCGGCTATACAGCACGGGACTAATCTGCACGGCGGCGGCTTTAACGTTCATAATTTACTGTCAATACCAGGTGATAAAACGATTTCCGGTAACAGCCGGTTTCTTACAAACAGCCAAACAATCAGATGAGTCTGATAGGTCTCAGCGCAGTGATCGGAACGCCGCCCTGAGTTCCTGAGTAAAAATCGTTGGCTGCTCCCACGCTGCGAAGTGGCCGCCCTTTTCCGCTCGGTTGTAGTAGATAAGCTTGGGATAAGCCTGCTCGGTCCAGCTTCGGGGAGCTTCATATTGTTCGCCGGGGAAGACGGTCACAGCCACCGGAATGGAAACGCCCTTGGTGTTGAAAAAACCACCCTTATACTCCCAATAGAGACGAGAGGCAGAGACCCCCGTGTTCGTCAACCAATAGAGCGTGATGTTATCGAGGATCTCGTCACGCGTCAGTTCGCCCGTGGCGCTCGTGGTTCGATCCAGGGCCGAGACGACTGCCGCCGCTGGCTGACCGTCGGCATCATTGTGATCAAGAAGCCAGGCAGCGAGACCGACAGGTGAATCCGCAATGCCGTACAAGGTTTGCGGGCGCGCCGCCATGAATTTCGCGTATTCAACTTGCTTGAACGTTCTGACCAACTGCTCGTAGGCACGCTCTTCGTCAGATGAGAGACTGGATGGTGCTGGACTGCCAGATAGCAGAGCCTTGTCAACGTCCTCTGGAACGGTAGCAGGCATGTTGGTGTGGATGGCGAGCAATCCCGCAGGTGCTTGCAAGCCCATCTGGTCAACGACAAAGGCACCCCAGTCACCGCCCTGGGCAACATAGCGGCTATAGCCCAAACGCTTCATCAACACGTCCCAGGCTCGACCCATACGCTCCGGACCCCAGCCAGTAGTGGCTGGCTTGCCAGAGAAGCCGTAGCCAGGCATCGACGGAATCACCACATGGAAAGCGTCTGATGCATTTCCGCCATGTGCTGTGGGATTAATCAATGGCTCAATAATCTTTAGCTGCTCGATGATTGAGCCGGGCCATCCGTGGTTGATGATAAGCGGCAACGCATTTTCATGCTGTGAACGAACGTGAATAAAGTGAATGTCTAGTCCATCGATCTTGGTGATGAATTGCGGTAGGGCGTTCAGCTTTGCCTCGACCTTGCGCCAGTCGTAATCTGTTGCCCAATAGCGCGCGAGTTCCTGCATCGTTGCGAGCTGCACGCCCTGCGACTGGTCGGTGACAGTTTCTTTTTCGGGCCATTGCGTCGCTGTGATGCGGCGACGGAGGCCAGCGATCGCCTCTTGCGACATGTTGACGCGGAAGGGACGGATTGCAGTTGGGTCGGTGGGCGAGGTTGCGGGTTGAGTTGTGGCGGTCTCCTTTGGGTTTGCGTTGCTCGATTGTGCATTTGCAGAACCGAATCGACCGAGTTGTGTCGTTGCAATAGTCATAGCCGCAATGCCTAAGAAGCGGCGGCGTTGATGGTTGATTTTTTCAAGCATTGACTTTTCTCCAATTAGACTGAACTAAGGTTATGTATTGTCTGCCCACATGACTCAGCTCTGCTGGTGGGCGAGTTTTGGGTTTCGCTGCTCGCCCGATCGTTCAATGCAGCGAGAAAAAGGCGATCGGTGCCAGCAGTTCGTTACTGATGTTCTGTATGAGTGAACTGTCCTGCCTGCTGCACCAAAGCTCAAAGCGGACTTGCATACTCCTACTCCGACGATGTGAACTGGGGATGGAGGTTTCGTTAGTGCGCTCCGGCGCTGTTGTGATCAGGGATAGTGAATGTCTGCGTCACCACCTGTCCAGGGAAAACGTGCTTTAATTGAGTCAGCTACTTGGTTCAGATGTGGGTATTGGTCTAACTCAGAAAAAGCGGTTTGACTCTGATGTGGCTGAATTCTCATCACGTAACCGACACTACGCACAGTGTGGATCAAATGTTTTGCCCCTTGTGCTTCTAGCTTGATTCGCAAGTATCGAATATAGACATCAATCACATTAGAACTAGCAAAACTTTCATAACCCCAGACATTCTCTAGAATTTGATTACGGGTTAATACCTGATTCGGATATTGCATTAAATATTCCAGCAAGTCGAACTCTTTCGCAGTCAGTTCAATTTCTTGATGGCGATAGTAAACCTGTCGTGCTTTTCGATCGAGAATAAGCTGCTCAAACTGGAGAAGATGAGTTGCTTTTGATCCTTGTCTCAAGTGGGCCCGAATTCTGGCGATCAGTTCTTCGATCGCGAAGGGGTTGCTCAGACAATCATTAGCCCTAGCGTCTAGACTCATGACTCGTTCAGCAACTTGCCCTTCATGGGTTAATGCAACGATGGGGACATCATTGTAAGTTGAGCGCAGGCGACAACAAAATTCAATGCAGGAAACTTCAGGGAGATTCCAACCCACAATAATCAAATGTGGATTGGTTTGACGAGCTGCTAATAATCCACTGATGCCATCCTCCGCCAAGCTAACTTGATAATCTTCGCAGTTCAGTTCTTGCGCGATGAGTTGAGCAAATTGACGGTCATTTTCAACGAGTAGAACGTGCGGTTTTACTGCTTTTATCACAGTCTTATGAACAGGGTTTCTAGTATTGATTTGAGAAATGGTTTGTAGCATCTTAAAGCTCTGTAGATTGCGTTTACAAACAAATGCTGAATGAAGGTTTGTTATGTATTATTTGCCCGCATTGTTCAGTTGTGAGAGCGAGGAGCCATCTGTATGCCAGATGCTATGGGTTTGAGTTCCGTCGTTTTCCCCGATGAAATGAACATTGGGAAAAACATATGCTCTGCACGAGCGGATTGTCCTTCTAAGTTTCGATATAGATTGCAATTCACTCAGGGCAGGTCAGTGAGGAATGCACTCCAACCACTCCTCACAGGCTGCCTCATGAAATAGGTGAGCGGGCTACTCTCGCTAATCAACGTCGTTCAGAACCCAAACTGGCGGATGCCATTCTGATCGCCTTATCTGGAAAGAACAGGAAAAGCCTTTTCTATGTAACGGTCAGCGGCTGCCGCTGCCTCTTCTGAACTGCTGCCATTCTGACGTGCACTTAGATAGGGTGCATACCAGTCCCACCAGTCATGCTTGGCGTGAGTTTTCTCGTAGGGGTCGTGGTGCTCTGCCGTTTCTCGGAGAAGAGTTGCAAGGGTTGCAACGTCTGTTTGTGGAGAGTCCCACAGACGACCAGGAAGCCGCGTTATGATTTCCTGGAGTAGCCAGAGGTTCCCGTCCGGGTCCTCAAATGAGGCAAAGGAGAAGTAGGAACGACCTTGCGGGTCGCGACCGCTGACGCGTGGGTTCTCCACGGCGTTGTTGAAGGGACCGCCAGCATAGTGGAAGATTTCACTCACGTTGACACCACGATCGATCAAGTCTTTGCGAGCGGCATCGAGATCGTCCACGGCGAGGACCAGGTTTTGCACTGAGCCAGAATTGTTTGGAGTGACCCCCTTACCGAAGATGATTGAGGCGTCCGAGTTGGGCGGCGTCACATGCACGTTGCGGTAGTTGCCTTCCGCGATGTCGATGTCGAGCCGCCAGCCAAGATTCTCGTAAAATGCTTTCGTGCGGTCAACGTCGGCAACGTTGAACACTACGACTTCGAGCTTCATGTTTGGACTGTTTACGTGATTGCTGCTCATTTTGTTCTCCTTTTGGTTGGTAAGTTTGTTGTTCAAGTTGATTACGTTTCATTCTTCTGCGATCGCCCCCTGCACACCACTCAAGTTCTTTGAGTTAACCCGCAACTTAGATGTGCATTTGTCCATGAAAAGTGCAGGGATTCTATTGCGCGACTAAGTCTGTTTTTACGGTGGTTTGTAGCTGGTGTTCGAGCTGTAGAATTTCCGCTGCTCGCTCCCCAATAATCACGCAGGGAGCCATCGTGTTGCCGTTCGTGATTCGCGGCAGAATCGATCCATCCGCAATCCGGAGATTGTCGATTCCATACACTTTCAAGTTGCTATCCACCACCGACATCGAATCTCGACCCATCTTCGCGGTGCAGGTTTCGTGCCAAAAACTCGTCGCCGCATCTCGAATAAAGCGTTCAAGTTCGGCCCCTTTCAAATTACCTGGCATTACTTCACGCTTGACGAACGGACGAAGCGGAGCGGAGTTACCGACTTCGCGACAAAGTTCTACACAAGCGATCGCGGTTTTGAGATCATCTGGGTCAGACAGCGTGTTGGCATCAATCAGAATCGGGTCGGATGGATCGGCTCCCGTCAGGCGCAGACGACCTCGGCTTTTGGGGTGCACGATCGCTCCAAATAACGTCCAGCCCGCATCAGGCAGCCCAAACCGGAGGGCATTCTCAGCACTGGTTTTTGGCACCTCGGCTTGACAGACAAATAAGTCTGGACTGTCAAGCCCGGACTGGCTCGTCGAGAAGAAGATTGCCTCGGACAAGTTGTTTCTGGGTTCGATCTCGGTTTGATATTCCCAAGCACAATCAAAGGCAACGTGGTTGTACAGTGCCAAATTAAACGACATCGAGACAAATTCGTGTCGCTGAGTAAACCCCTCGCTGTTGCAGGGTTGCAGAGAGAGTTTGCTTAGCAGCCTAGCCTTAGGTCAGCAGGATTGCCAAGCTGGCTTGAGGCGGAAAAGCAAGCCAGACCTAGCCTTGCTCCTTTGGCGACACTAATGTGTCTTCACGGCAAATAATAAGTCACTGTACAACAAAACCTACAATCTTCGATTTTAGAGTTGAACTAGTCCCTGAATGGGTACTGTCCTTTTTGCCTGAACAGGTTATGAATGAATTACATCTGAATCTGTGTATCGCTCAGAGACTATTAAGACTGCTTTGAATGCAAAGCTTCGCTACAGCTAATTGTCTTGGTTCGTTCCCGCACAAGGAGTTTTTCTATGAGTCGCTTCACTTCTCAACCCTCGCTCCTGAAACTATCTCGATTGTTAACCTTGGTATCTGTCTGCACGATCGCGGGTGGAATCAGCCTGCTCGGACGATCGCTCCCCGCTCAAGCACAAGAGTCTGCTGATATTTGTCAAGCCCGTACCAAATACGTCAAAGCCGGAGATTGGGAAACCCTGGAATCTTACTGGAATGCTACAGGACATGGATATTTCCGTGCGCCAGCAAATGCTCAAATTAAGGTTCGCTACGGCGCGGGTAGCATCTTTGGTAAAGACCGACAAAAGCAGACGCTGAATGGCAATCTCGTGAAATCGCTAGAGATTGGGGCCTGGTCTGTTGCCTATGCTCGAATGCAAATCAAAGTTCCTCAAAATACCAATGTTAGCTACTTAGCTTGTAGCGGTGGTGTTGCTAAATCCTTACCCCCCATCAACTTTTAACCCGAGTTCAATCAAACGCCACAATTTATTCCGATTACAGAGGCCTATCATGATGCAATTGCTGTGGCAATCCCTGCGCCAATCGTTTACCCCATCAGCTAATCAGACTGTCGATCAACGTCAACGCTCTACTTCAGGTTTTGGAACTCTTACAAAGGTCGCGCTGATCGCATTGGCGGTAGGAGCGGTATCAAGGCCTGCACAGGCGTTCGACACCGGACACCATTTCGATCTAACTCGCGAAGCGATGCAAGACCAGGGCTTTGGAAACACGGCGATCGAAGTCGCCCAACTCGAAAACTGGTTAACCGACTACTACAGCAGTAGCCCAACGTCATCCATTAAGAGTGAAGTTGGGCTACTGCACTTCGATAATCTGTTGAATACGCAGCAAGTGAGCAATTATTGGGGGCATTTCACCATCAACACTCGCAACGCTGTGCAACAAGCAACCCGCGATCGAGATGCGCTCAAGCTACTAACGGTTATGGGTATTTCTCTCCATGCCGTTCAAGATTTTTATACTCATTCCAACTGGGTTGAACTGCGGGGCTATTCTTCATCTTTGTACCAAACGGCAAGCTGGTTTGATGCGCCTCCTTCCTCCTCACAAAATGTCTTTACTGGCGTTGCCTCTTCATTTCCGGGGACTCCTCCACCGGATCATCCAAAACACGGAGGCTACGATGATGGTTTGAATAAAGACGAGTATGGCAAACCGCTCTGGGACCAAGCTTACGTCTATGCCTTTACTGCTTCCCGCGAGTGGGTGAATGCTATCCAAACCTGGGTGAGCGAAGTAGATCCGAGTTTTTGGTCAACGGTACGATCGTTTAACGTCACAGGGGGCGATCGCTCAAAGCTTAATGATGATTTGGAGGCGTTGTATCGTATCTCTGAATGGGTCAAAGATGGCAGCGATGATGGACACTGGAAAGGTCGAGGCAGTGGTAGCCGCTCTGAATTTCTAGCGTTTGCTGCCGCATGGGTAGCAAAACCGGATGGTCGATTTGTATCGGAATTTAAAGATAAGAAGACCTATCGCCTGCTGAGTAATGGATTAACAGGCAATACGCCGCCCACGACTGCGGTACCAGTAGTTCCCAAATTGGCGACCAATCACCGTGCTGTTATTGTCAGAACGCTCAAAGTTGCAGAAAAAAATGATGTGGGAACGTTTGAAACAAAAATCGACCCATTAGGTAAAGCTGACTTCTTCGCCAGAATTACGGTTGCTGGACAACCCTTTACAGAAGCGATGCAACTTGATCGCTCTAGTGTCACACCAGCATGGACAACGATCAAATTTGTTCCCAATTCACTTGCCCAAGTGCCCATTCGGTATCAACTTTGGGATGAAGATGGGGTCGGGCGAGGCGACGACGATCACGTTGACATTAATCCCCGTGCTGGAACCCGAGATTTAAATCTCACGTTCGTTGTGAACAACCATAATTTGTCCGGGGATGTGACTGGTATTTACGATGCTCAAGTTAATCCACTTAATATCGCAGGGGCTAAACCTGACGGCGATCGTGGAGTTTTACAGTTTTATGTCACAGAGCGATCGCTCCAGCCTGCTCCAACAAACGGCAGGTTTGAAAATAGAAATCAACGTCAGGATGTGTTTCAGCCTTAACGTGAGTTTTGGTCCGATTGCTAGTGCACCGAGCAAAGCTCGGCTCTGCCAGCCGGGGGAAGAAACCGGCACCGAAAGCCTTGGTCAGGCATCGGGTACCGAGTGTTGCGTCGGCAGTAGTAACGCGGCCGGCGAGGTTGTGTCGCAAAAATAGTAAGGTGTGAAAGCTCAATTTTCTCTAGCCTTGCTCTAAATGACGACTAATTCCCGGTTCAAATGGCGGCACTTCGTGCGATTCGTTGCTGGCTAAATTAATAAGCGAGCCAAGGCATGTCTGCCTTGAACTCTGACTCGATGGAGGTGAAAGCCCTCCCTTCTCAAGTTCGGAATGACTCAAGACCTACCCACAGTGACCAGGCTCGGAACCCTGGAGGCTGAAGCTGGGAATAGGACGCAATCAGAGAGCGTGTGTATCGCTCACCCTGGCGTTACAGGAGTCCCCAGGATGAAACAGAGCCTAGAAAAGCGCCCTACGCCAAAGCAGGAATACACCTTAAAACCCCTGACTTTGTTAGAGCAATGACCCGCTAACTTGAGAAGTGGAGATTAGCAGAACTTCGGGTTTCTAACGGGCGAAGTGGCTCCATCTACCGGGACAACCAATCGAGTGAGGGAACGAATAAAAACGCAAACCAGGTCTGGGGAAGCAGTCGAACCCCCAGTAGGTGAGACGAGACACGGAATTCCTGAATTGCGGGTAGGACGGGGCGTCATTGCCCTGAGGTTAGCAGAACACAACGGTCAACGGTGAGCATGATTAGGCACATAGGCAACTATCGTGAATCGTGGAAGAGCCTAGCGTGGAAGAAATTCCGCAAGAATCTGTTCCGCCTCCAATGTCGGTTGTGGAAAGCGGTTAGAGCAGGAGACACCAGAAAAGCTCGCAACCTGCAGAAGCTGATCCTAAACTCTCAGAGTGCAAGATGGTTAGCCATCCGTCAGGTAACCCAGCTCAATACTGGGAAAAAGACGGCGGGTGTTGATGGCAAATCAAGCCTGACTTTTAAGGAACGATTTGAACTGGAGAGCCTTCTCAAGAGCGAAGCATTGCAATGGAAACATCAAAAGCTACGGGAAATTCCAATTCCGAAACGAGATGGAACAACCCGGATACTCAAGGTGCCGACCATTGCCGATAGAGCATGGCAAAAGCTGGTGCATTATGCCCTAGACCCAGCCCACGAAGCGACCTTCCATGCCAGAAGCTATGGCTTCCGTCTGGGAAAGAGTGCTCATGACGCTCAACGAGTTCTATTCCTCAACCTGTCCTCTAACAAAGATGGATTGAATAAGAGAATCTTAGAACTCGATATCGAGAAATGCTTCGACCGCATCCGGCATGGAAAGATGATGGAAAAACTGATCCTTCCTCAAGCGTTCAAAACCGGAATTTGGAGATGTCTCAAAGCCGGAATCACTCCTGAGTTTCCTAACCAAGGAACCCCTCAGGGTGGTTGTCGTGCGCTACGAAGCGCAGTGTGGTAATTCTCATAAGGAGGTAAATAACCAA
>NZ_JCACCM010000083.1:0-32206 GCF_059501405.1 Myxacorys sp. | reverse complement strand
CTAGCTTCGTCCTGCGGGACTTTCTTGGCAAAACTTTAGTCGCACATCACGTTATGTTACTCCGTCCCGATCAGCGCACCAAGCTGGATGACTCAAACGACAACCAGTTTTACGACTATCCTCGCTATGTCACTCATGTTGATGAAGGATTCATTCAACAGTTGACCAATTTGTACCGCGATCGCCTTTCTCCTAACACGCGCATTCTCGACATGATGAGTAGCTGGGTCTCTCATCTGCCCGATGATATGAAATTTGAGCATGTTGAAGGACATGGGCTGAATGAGGACGAACTCGCTAAGAATCCTCGCCTTGATCATTACTTTGTGCAAAATCTAAACGAGAATCCAAAGTTTCCCCTCAGCGACCAGTCGTTTGATGCGGTGTTGAATACCGTGTCCGTGCAGTATTTGCAGTATCCCGAAGCGGTTTTCACCGAGATTCATCGGATTCTCAAACCAGGAGGAATCGCTATTTTCAGTTTCTCAAATCGGATGTTTTATCAAAAAGCGATCGCAGCATGGCGCGACAATACTGAAGAGGGTCGCATTGAGTTGGTCAAAACCTATTTCAATTCTGTTCCGGGATTTTCTGAACCGGAAGTCATTCAACGCCAGTCTCAAGTTCCCAGTTTCATGCAACTGTTGGGCATGGGTGGAGGCGATCCGTTTTACGCTGTGATTGGCACTCGTCAAGAGTAGCTAGCATTCCTTCACAAGGGACTGCATGATGCAGTCCCTTGCAGCTCTGACGATTAGACGCGGAGCCTAGGCTTGTACCAACACGTTCTCTCGACGAGGAAGTTTGACCTGCTGACTCAGAGCGATCGAAGGCTTCTCTACAAAGTGCCACATCACAGCAGCAAACCCGATAGAAGCCGCAAGACTGGCAATCAAGCAGACGACATCCGATAGAACGGAAACCCCTAGCAGCTTTTGGGTCACGAAGAAGACAACACCGATAATGGGCACGTGACCGAGATAAAGACTGTAAGAAATCTTTCCTAAAAACTGTATCCAACGTGCGCTGAGCCATTGCTGCATCCGGTTAGCTCGTCCAACTTCAAGCAGCAAGAACGCTGTAACCACCGATGAGATCGCAAAGCCATCTCGGTGCGCAATTCCGGCTACCAGCAAGACAGCGCCATAGAACCGGAAGGCATTGAGTGGCAGTTTGCGTGTCCAAGCCCAGTACGCGAATGCACCTAGCAAGAAACTGTACCACAAGGGCAAAAATACCGTTGCTCGACCCGGAATCGTCAAAATGCCGAGGGGAAATAGAGCCGCTAGAACTGCCGTCGGAAGAAAGACTAGTGTTTGTGCAGAAAACGGGTTCAGCGCTCCATTAACGTTTAGTTGCAACTGTCGCGCTGACCACTGTCCGAGCCAGAGCAGGGCACAAAACAGAAAATAGAACTGAATTTCTAAACACAGTGTCCAATAGACATCATTGATATTTTTGAAGTCTAATAACTCTTGAACATAGCCTAAGTGAGCGGCCAGTCTGCTGATGGAGAGGGGTTCATCCATTGGTGCAAGGGGTTGCTTTTTCACGATTGATGAGAGCAACGCAAAGGCGATCGTTATTGCGATCGACACATAATAAGGCGGCGTTAGTCGAACGAGACGCCGGAGCGAGAACTGCCGGAAATACAAGCCGTCGATGTTTGCATTTCGCAGTGAGTGGGCAATCACAAAACCGCTCAACACAAAGAAAATGGCGACTCCTAAGCTTCCCCACTCCAATAGGGGAGCACTGATCCAGCTCGGTAGAGCTTGGCTGAGGTGATCGAGACGCTCGTTTAATTGAGCGTGGAAAAGCACTACCCAGAGGGCAGCAATTCCTCGGAGGGCATCAAGGAAATAAAAGTGAGCCTTGCGCTCAGTATTAGGGTGATGTGACTTCATAAAAACTCCGCTCTAGCGTAATCTTGCAGGATTCACCTAGTTGACCTATACACCTCATAACTCACGTCATTCCTAAAATCAGATGGGTCTTTCTAAACGTTTGAAGACACACGACGGTAGGAGGCGGTCAATGAGACTGATTGTTTGAGTCAAGTTGATAAAATCATGGCGACTTTTGATTCTGTAAAGCGTTCAAGGAGATGCAATTAGTGCACGTTAGTATCCTTGAGAGCTCCTTAAAAATGGCAGTTGATTTCTAGCACCCAGCAATGGCAAGCGTTCTCTTTATGCGTTGCCTTTGCCTTTACTTCCACCTTAAGGAGGAAGCGCAAAGGTAATGCGTAGGATAAGAAACGCACGGTGCTATCTTTGCATTTATTTTTTGAATCCGCCCTTAAATCTACGTATAAAGTTCAATTCCACTTGAAAGCTTTACACAAGCTCAAGAAATCTAACAAATAACTTTAAATGCAAAAAAGATAGATACGGCTTACGTACTCACTGCTCAAATCGGCTAAGCGCAGGAATTTAGGGGAGAACATCCCAGGTGATTGCGTAATATAAGTTCTGATAAAGATAAGTAGATCAACTTAGATCTTCTACAAATGAATGGCAGCATTTGTATCAAATGCAACAGACGCACTGGATGAGTACTTTGCAGGATTCTTGAGAAGACTAGTTGCGGCGCATGAGATCGAAATTAGCGATCGCTAACGACTGACAGCATCGATTTGTTCTAATAGGGCCTGTGCGATCGCACACAATTCCTCATGACAACTTCCATTGCTTGCCATGATGCCACCCCATTGACTCACATCTTCGCGGTTGTATTGCACAGGTGTACCATCAAAGTACGTGAATTGTCCGCCTGCTTCGGTGAGAATCAGTTCGGGTGCGGCAAAGTCCCAATCTTTCGCTGCTGATTTACCCGATAGAGATATGTAAACGTCGGCGGTTTGCTCTGTGATCGCAGCAATCTTACAGCCAACACTGCCCATTTGCTTTTGTTGCGTGCAGGGAAAACGTTCCAGCAGTTGCACAAACCGTTGATCTCGGTGGCTGCGGCTTGCCACGATGGTTAACGCTTCGGGTTGAGCGATGGCTGAAACGTGGAGTTGTTGTGGAGCTTGACCCCGACGTTCAACGAATGCACCTCCGTTTTGCGTGGCGTAATAGAGTTTATCGAGTTCGGGGCAAGCCACGATTGCCAGCACCGGACGACCTTGATGGGCTAATGCAATATGAACGGCATATTCTCCGGTGCGATTAATGAAGTCTTTTGTGCCGTCAAGCGGATCAATAATCCAGACCCACGGTTTGCCTAAGCGATCGGAAGGGGGTTGAGAGGCAAAGGTTTCTTCACTGAGATAGGCAAAATCTTGGAGTCCGAAGGCGGCTTGCAAGTTGTTGAGAATGTAATGATTGGCGGCAAGATCGGCAGAGGTGACTGGACTATCGCCCGATTTTTCAATCTCAAAAGAGGAGCGTTGAGCGTTGAGCAAAATATCGGCGGTTCCCCAACCAATCGAGAGTGTGATCGCTAAAATTTCGTCTAAACGGCCATCTACGCTCACCAGTCTTAATCTCCTCAAATAATTATAATTAACCCCTCTGCCCTCACCCTCTTCTACGGGAGAGGGCAGAAGCCACTCACAACCTTTACAGGTTATTCAATCTAAATCCTAAGCGTCTTCTGTGATCAATGCTTCTGATTTAGAAGCGGCGATCCAATAGCGCCGACAACTCCACAGCAACGCTGCACCTACAGCTAGATAAATCAAACCGCGAATCTCATAACTCACGCCTGCTTTTCGCAATGCCAACCCAATCGTCATCATCAGGATGATTAACCCAATGGTTTTTGCACCAAACATTTGAAACACACTTTTGAATGGATTTGGTTCTTGTAGCGCATCGGCTCGTTCAATCACACCGTTTGCTGTTTTATCCAGTACAACTTTTCCTTTCAACACTCCAACCGAGAGCGCCACTGCACCCAAGCCTAAATGCTTTGCGTCAAGAAATCCGAGGTAGGGAAACTGAAACCAAAACTTCATGCCCATTGTGAGCAGCCCTGCCCCAACGATTGTCCAAATCGCGGCGGCAATCCACAAATGCTGACGACGGCTTAACCCTAGTTTGAGTGGAGTGCTTTCCATAATTGGATGCCTGTACACAGTTTTTCTATTATACGGAGGTTGTTCTCATCCAATTCCGGGTTCCAAAGGATTGACACGCACGAGCGGCAATTTGAGCCGATTGGGACAAGGCTTGCTTAAAGGTTGTTTGCAAAATGAAATGACAGAATGCGCCATGAAAGATGTCACCTGCGCCCACGGTGTCGATCGCAGCAACGCGGGGAACCTGAATTTCTTCAGATTCACCATTGCTCAGGAGCGAAATGGCGTTTCCTCCATTGGTAATGGCGATGTGTTGGATCTTAAATTCAGAAAGGTAATCGATCACGTCTTGCGGAGTTTCGCATCCAGGCGGATGGAAGTTTGCGGAACAAATTGCATAATCAACCCAAGGCAACACAGTTTCAAATCCAGGTTTCCAACTTCCGCCATCGATGACGACTGGAATCGATTGGGCTTGAGCCAATTGAGTCAGTTTGGAGGAAGCTTGCTCTGCAAGTGCGGCTCCAATCTCCATTTGATGTCCATCGATTAACATCACATCAACGCCGTCTAAAGCATTGGGCGGAATTTGCTCACGTCCGATCTGAAACTTCACAGCATTGATTGAGACTACGGCTCGTTCACCCGTCGATCGCGTCACCATAATGGATGATACGGGTGGAGATTCGGTGCGTTTTGGGGCGAGATCAGCGATCTCAACTCCCCATTCCTGCAACTCTGTCAAAATTAGATCAGCCGTCGGATGCGTGCCGATCGCGCCCATCAGCACGGCCTGATTTCCGAGGTGTTGAAACGCAACTGCTGCATTCGTTGCCGGCCCTCCTGCCGAAGTGATGGCATCGATTGCCACAATCTTTTGATTGCTCGTTGGCAACTGCTCGACCAAATAAATCAGATCCAACGTCACCATGCCTATAAACAGCCCGTTGCTCATTACTTGTATGATCGTGACATGACTGGCACACTTTACATTGTTGGCACTCCCATCGGCAACCTAGAAGACATGACCTTCCGGGCGGTACGCGTTTTGCAAACCGTAGATCTGATTGCGGCTGAAGATACTCGTCATACCGGAAAACTGCTGCATCATTTTCAAATCAAAACGCCGCAGATTAGCTATCACGATCACAATCGCACGACTCGCACACCCGAACTCGTCTATCGGTTGCAGCAAGGTAGCTTGATTGCGCTTGTGACCGATGCCGGAATGCCCGGAATTTCTGATCCAGGATATGAACTTGTAAAAGCTTGTGCCGATGCAGGGGTACTGGTTATACCCATTCCTGGGGCGAGTGCAGCCATTACAGCCCTAAGCGCGTCGGGATTGCCCAGCGATCGCTTTGCCT
The DNA here is from genome assembly GCF_059501405.1 of Myxacorys sp. Lineage (NCBI taxonomy): Bacteria > Bacillati > Cyanobacteriota > Cyanophyceae > Leptolyngbyales > Leptolyngbyaceae > Myxacorys > Myxacorys sp. The sequence goes on along the minus strand of NZ_JCACCM010000083.1, from coordinate 26,812 downwards.
TTGAAGGATTCCTGCCTGCGAAAGAAAAGGAACGTCGCGCTCAGCTAGAAGTGTTGCGTTCTGATCCTCGAACGCTGATTTTCTATGAAGCTCCGCATCGGGTGTTGAAGACGCTTCAGGATATGGCAGAGGTGATTGGACACGATCGCGCGATTACGATCGCACGAGAACTCACGAAGTTGCACGAAGAATTCTGGCGCGGCACAGTAGGGGAGGCGATCGTCAAGGTAAGCGATCGCGATCCTCAAGGTGAATTTACGCTCATTCTATCGGGTGCATCCCAAACCACAGCCCCGTTATCTGAGGAGACCTTAAAAACGGAATTACATAGTCTCCTAGGTCAAGGACTGTCCCGTTCTGAAGCGAGTCGTCAACTTGCTCAACAAACCGCTTTACCGAAAAGACAGATCTACCAACTCGCGCTCCAAATCAAAGATGACGAGTTAGCCCAATAAGGATTGTCTTTCAACAGTGTGTTTTGATGCGTGAAGACTGAAGCAGAGTTAAGGAAGAGATTCTGAAGTTTGTCAAGCCTCTAATTAAACAATTTAGGATAAAATCCTGAATCGACCTTTCTCGAAGTGCAATATCTACTACTGTAATCCAGTAATAGTTATGCTAAACCCGGTATTGTTCCCCTTGCTGCTACTCAGTCTCGCAACCACGGCTATGCTTCCCGTTGAGCGAGCCGTCGCCGATATAAAACCAATCTCCACTCCGATCATTAGACCCAATGTTCCAAAAATTCCCGTCACTCTTCCAAAACGGCTGCGGGTGAACCCTACAGAAACCAAAATCTTTGATCGATTTCATCTTAAGAGGCTTCCCCAAGACTGTCTTGCTACATCAGGTACAGGAGCCTCAGCTATGCTTCGTGGGGCACCTGTAGTCTATGGATGGCAGCACTGGACGGATGAAAAGTGCTACGAGTGGTACAGCCACGTCATGAGAACGCTGATATATTTTGGCGATATTCAACCTGCCGGACAAATCTTTCCGACAGACCTCAATATTGTCAAAGCGACCCTCTTCTACACATTGAGAGAAAACGGAACACAGCATACAGCTTATACAGGAGTAGATCCGGGACAGCCTGAAAAGTTTGAATTGACTCGCCTAAAAGATGGTCGGGTTACAGACATATGTAGTGGTCAGCTAGTGATTCCAACATCAGATGTGCGATCGCTCCCTCAAGATACTTTGCCGCCAGGTACTAAGCGCGAGTTGTTACCCAACGTTGGAACTCAAAAAGGTGTATTCCGTGTTGATATTACTGACCTCTACAAAGACTGGCATTTTCGCAGAACTCCGCATCATGGGATCATCCTAGCCGGAAGCTTTGAAACAGATGTGGTTGACCGGGCTACTCAATGTACGTCGGTGATAGACAACGTTTATATTAATGTTGAATACCAAGATTAAAGATCCGCCGGTAAATTTCTCTGCAAGGAATGGGAAGGTCTTGAACCTCTGTTGCTTGAGATACTACTCAAAAAGAAGCGAACCCGACTTGCTAATTGGACCAAGCGGGAGATCCTAGATGGCATCCTTTATCAATTCAAGAACGGTTGCAATTGGGCCGACTTGCCTCAAGACTTACCCCCCCTACTCAACGGTTTATTGGCACTACAAGCTTATTGGCACTACAAACTTATTGGCACTACAAACTTATTGGCACTACAAATAGTGGGGAGCAACAGGAGTGATTGAGCAAGCGCTGTAAAAGTCTAGTTAAAAACTTTGAGCGAACCTTATCCCATGCCACGACTAAGATCAATCTCTGCTTTGTCAGGCTAATGCTGAAGCGGGTTGCAGCCGCTTCCTGAGATCTCAAATGGGTTCTATAAATATTTCATGAGGACAGGGCTCAAATTGCCACATGTCTTTGTCTCTGCTTGTTAGTAAGGTAGAACTAGACATAGCAACGCCTGTTGGTGCCCTACCAGATCGTTTTGACCCACAACCCACCCCACCTAAACATCGCTTCTGAGGCTCCTCAATATGGCTCACGGCTTAAAGCAATTCGCACGATTTTCAGCGATCGCCCTGATCACTGTTTTAGGTTCAACAAATGCCGGAACCGCTATTGAATCGCAAGATGTGAAAGCACGCTTGCTGGCTGACATTGCCTTTCACTATGCCGAACTTGGAGAATCTCAGCGTTCGATCGAAGTGTTAGAGCAAGCGCTCCGCTCCACTAAAGCGATGTCTTCTCGCTGCTTCCAAGGCAACCTTTTAGCAAAAATTGGCGGCGGCTATCTACTGGTAGGACAGGAAACGCAAGGCAAGCAGCTTCTTACAGAGGCGCTTCAAACTGCCCAAGTTCAGGAAGCAACGCGCTGTAGTGGCAGCGCCACCTCTCCAACAGAATCCTTACTCAACCGTCCCAAAGAGTATGCAGAGGCTGGACACCTTGACCTGGCGCTTGAACTGGGCCAGAGATTAGGCGTCCCAATGCCGCTGGCAGAACTGGCAGGTTATCTATCTGCGGCAGGGCAGCCGGAGCGCGCCACGAAGGTCTTAAACCAGGCGATCGAGATAGCTGAAGGTCTGACTAACCAGCCAGACAGAACCCAAATGCTAGTCGTCATGGCAGAGCGGCTTCAGCGGGGTGAGCATAGAGAGCAGGCATCAGTTGTCCTGAAGCGAGCACTAGAGAGCCTCAATGCCCCAGCACCATCCCATCCAGTACCATCCAAGCCAGCACCATTCAGTGCCAAATTCGGTGCGGAATCGTTACAAGTTTCCTCAACACTCCGCATTGCTAGAGTCTTTGCTGCCATTGGAGAGAACCAGCAAGCAATCGAAGTGCTCAATCAAGTCGTGCCAAAAATTCGGGCCTTAGCAAGCCAACCCCTGCCGCTCGATCGAGTTGGGCACCAGGTTGATGCTGCCCTTCAGTATGGTGAACTAGGGCAGAAGAGCCAGTCTAGTGACCTCCTTGCTCAAGCACTTGCAAACGTACAGGACATTCCCAAGGACAAAAGCTCTAACCGAGAGTATGCCATGACCAAAATTGCAGAGGGCTATGCCAAGCTTGGTGACTTTAAGCAGGCACTACAACTTGCCCAAGCCATTCTAAGTGTGAGTCCGCGATCGGCTGCATTTGGGCAAATTGCGATCGCCTATGCTAAGGCAGGAAACCTCGATGCAGGAGTGAAACTGGCGAAGTCGATTGGAGACCGCAACGGCATGCTGATAGGGGTTGTTAGACATCACCTCACCAACAAACAGCCTGACCAAGCCTGGAATCTTGTCCAGACTTACCAGGTAAAGGGCATTTTGTCAGAGATGGCTGTTGGCTTTATGGAAGCAGGACAACCTGAGAAGGCGCTGCAAATTGTTCAAACTGGCAATCTACAAGGGTTTATGCCATATGTAGTACTCAGCTATGCGAAGGCAGGACAGGCTGATCAGGCTTTGCAACTGGCAGCAAACCAACGGATGGAATGGTTATTGCCTGCAATTGCGCGTGGCTTTGCACAACAAGGACAACTCGACTCGGCACTTCAGGTAACGCAATCGATAAACGATAAATATCACAAAGCACAAGCACTGATTTCGATCGCCCAGGTTTACATTAAACAGGATGCAGCAGAGCAAGGAAGCATTCAGGCTATGCTTGCCAACCCTATGGCCATGATCAGAAGCCTGTTTGGAGATTCAGAGCGGGAAAAAGCTGCTAAGAAGGCACTGGATCAGGCGCTTCAGGTAACGCAATCGTACTAAATCGCAGAAAGAGTCACGTTCAAGGCCTTCGACAGCAAGGTGCAGCTATTGGCAACCGGATGGAACAGTCGTTGCACCTGTCGATCGTAGAAACTATCGCTTGGTGAAATATCGATAATAAGTTCGCGTCAAATAAATCTCTACAAATAGTATTGTCGAAGAAATGAGATGAATGACCAAGTCAAACGGTGTGGTGATAGAAAATTCAATCCCCCAAATCTCAACGTAGAACAATATCCATACACTCATAGTCAGGTAGCTACACCATAGGCCCCACTTCTGCATCTTTACTAAGTCCAAAACTGGAAATAATGCTCGTCAGACCTAGCAAGATTCCTGGAACACCAAGCATGAGAGACAATATCCACAACAGTTGAGGACGCTCCATATTATTCGTTGCCTCTAAATCAAGCAAGAATACGGAACCTAGCAATAGGATAAGGATCGAGACACTTAAGGTGATACTACCAATCCACAGAAACGCCTTAGAGATTAAGATGACACCACGCGGCAAATTATTGCGATTTTCAAGTTTTGATTTCATTTTTAGGTATACCCATCGGTGATGTACAAGGAGCAGCACCTTGAGATGTCAAATGGGTTCTATAAACAGCGGTTCCTTCAGAGTCTCGCACAGTCGATCAGATGAAGGAAGCCGCACTTCACTTTCTAGCTCTTGGGCGCGATCGCAGCTTGCCGAACCGCACGCTTGCGATCGCTCTTGCGAGTGCCGCCTGCCTTTTGGTATTCCTGGCTGTCTTTGCCATATTTAAACGCAACACCAATCAACATCTTTTCTGAAAGCTCTGACAATGACTTCTCGGCTTCTACGACAGATGTTTTAGCCGCATCAATGCTCGAAAGAAGAGTATTGTAGTATTCGATCTGAGTGCGGGTGTGTTCGATCAAGACCTTAAACGATTCGATGGTCGCACCATCACCGAGATCTAAGCGAGAATTGATGGACTTTAGGCTTGCGAACCGACGGTCAGCTTTTTCTAAAGCGCGAGAGCTTAGTTTTGAACGGCTCATACTTAACTCTTCCTGAATGAGTTAGGGTGTACGACATCTAGAATGCCCGTCGGAGCTAACCTTAGAAGCGGTTTAACCCTGCGTGCGATCGCTGAATTTTACAAATGCTTTGCACTCCAATTGGAAGCAGTTTCGGCAGTTGTGCGGAGAGGCGCAACGCAAACTAATCCTTACTGATTGAGATACAGATGCGTAAAACACGGAGACGTGATCGCTGCATCAAGATCCACTCGTTGTGAATCAAGATCTGAATGTGTAAAACACGGAATCGCGATCGCTGCATTAAGATCCATTCGTTGTGAATCAAGATCCGAATGGGCAAAACACGGAGACGCGATCGCTGCATCAAGATCCACGCCTTGTGAATCAAGATCTGAATGTGTAAAACACGGAAACGCGATCGCTGCATCAAGATCCACGCCTTGTGAATCAAATAACGTAGAACATGGATGCGCGAAGTATGGTGTTTCTTGTGAGGAAGCTGCGATCGCATTTGATGATGGTTTGTCTGTCACCTTTCCTGATCCAGCTCATTCGGTTGGAGGGAGGCGCCACGTAATGATTGGCGCATCCAGAGGTCATATAGCCTAGGGAAAGCAGAGTGTAGGTGATGCAATCGCGGTAGCAACACCCATAGCTTGCAAATTGAAATCTGATTGTGTAAAATCTGAAACTGCGATCGCGGTAGCAACATTCACAGGTTGTAAATTAAACAGTGAAACCTTAGACAATAAAACGGCGAATTCTGAATTAGAAACTAATGCCTTCCTCTGCTCCAATCGCGCTTTTATACCAGTAGCAATAGAAGTTAAATAATGAAAAGAAACCAAAGTGATTACTAAAGATTTTTTAATGATTACCTCTTCTGAACCTTTGACTTGTTGGAGTACTAATGTCTTTTCCGTTCGTTATTACTGACTGAATCAATCGATACTCGTGTTTGTAACAAAAAACTCTATCCTTAGGTAGAATTCAAGGATTTTTGTAGCGATTACCTTCAAATTGGAAATTTAGATCGTCGTAACTGGCTCTTATCTTTTTGCCAAGGATGAGAGCCTTTTTATTGCAAAAAAGTAATCTTAAAAATTGTTAACAAGTGATCTTAAAAATCCTTAATAAACGCTAATCTTTTGATGTTTGGCTGCCAGTTATTGATTCTTTAAATTGTGTTTGTCAGCACTACTTGAATTAAATCAATTTCTATCTTAAGGTAGGCAGGTAAGGCAGGGGTAACTATTAGAGTATTGAGCTAGCTGATGCGAATTTGCTAGTTCTAAACGGAATAATTTCTCCACGGCTGAGTTTTGTGTCCAGTAACAAAAAATTCCCCGTTCATCTATCTGGGTATTAACTCTGCTTTTGCCTTCCATTCTGTTCTCCTCTGAAATGGTGGAAAGCTGAAAACTTCTGTGTTTGAGCGACTCATTATCGTTCAGTTTCCTATCGTCCAGTTTCAAACAAACATTGTTCAGAAAAAATGTAGGCGAAAGATATGGCGACAAAGTTTCCAAAATTTAGCCAAGACCTCGCTCAAGACCCGACTACACGACGCATCTGGTATGGTATTGCCACTGCGCACGACTTTGAAAGCCACGATGGCATGACCGAAGAGAAGCTTTATCAAAAGATATTTGCAACTCACTTTGGTCATGTGGCAATCATTTTCCTGTGGACATCGAGTCTTCTATTCCACGTGGCATGGCAAGGTAACTTTCCTCAATGGATCAAAGATCCGCTCAACGTTCGCCCGATTGCACACGCTATTTGGGACCCTCAGTTTGGTCAGCCTGCGGTAGATGCCTTTACCCAAGGGGGCGTGAACTATCCGGTTAATATTGCCTATTCAGGCGTGTATCACTGGTGGTACACCATCGGCATGCGAACCAATGGTGATCTGTACCAAGGTGCAGTTTTCCTTCTGTTCCTGGCAGCCCTCTTCCTGTTTGCGGGCTGGCTACACCTACAACCCAAGTTTCGCCCCAGTTTAGCTTGGTTCAAGAATGCTGAGTCTCGGCTCAACCATCACTTGGCCGGATTGTTTGGGGTGAGTTCTCTCGCTTGGGCAGGGCACTTGATCCACGTTGCAATCCCCGAATCCCGCGGACAGCACGTGGGCTGGAATAATTTCCTGTCTACCCTACCCCATCCTGCAGGTTTGAAACCCTTTTTCACGGGAGATTGGGGTGCTTACGCTCAGAACGCTGACACGGCGGATCATGTGTTCGGCACAGCGCAAGGTTCAGGAACCGCAATTTTAACGTTCCTAGGTGGCTTTCATCCCCAGACAGAATCGCTCTGGCTGACGGACATGGCACACCACCATCTGGCGATCGCGGTGATCTTTATCATTGCGGGCCACATGTACAGAACTAACTTTGGCCTTGGTCACAGTATCAAAGACATTGTTAACGCCAAGAATTTCTTTGGTAAGGGCGTTGATGGTCAAGGTAACTTACCGCACCAAGGGCTGTACGACACCTATAACAACTCCCTGCACTTCCAGCTAGGCATTCACCTCGCTGCTTTGGGAACGGCGTTGTCTGTAGTAGCGCAGCATATGTATGCGATGCCGCCCTACGCCTTCATGGGAAAAGACTTCACGACTCAAGCCGCTTTGTATACGCACCATCAATACCTTGCGGGTTTCTTCATGGTCGGTGCGTTTGCTCACGGCGCGATTTTCTGGGTACGGGATTACGATCCTGAGCAGAACAAGGATAATGTGCTGCAACGGTTCATTGGGCACAAAGAAGCTATCATCTCCCATTTGAGCTGGGTATCGCTGTTCCTCGGCTTCCACACACTCGGCTTATACGTTCATAACGATGTTCAAGTTGCGTTTGGAGCACCTGACAAGCAAATCCTGATTGAGCCAGTGTTTGCTCAATTCGTCCAAGCATCTCACGGTAAAGCGATATACGGCCTTAACACTCTGCTATCTAATGCTGATAGTTTGGCCTCTAACACGGGCGCAACCTACTTGCCCGGTTGGCTAGAAGCAATTAACAGCGGAACAAACTCCTTGTTCCTGACGATTGGCCCTGGCGATTTCTTGGTTCACCATGCGATCGCGCTCGGTCTACACGTCACCACGCTCATCTGCCTCAAAGGCGCATTAGATGCTCGTGGAACCAAACTGATGCCCGATAAGAAGGATTTTGGCTTCACCTTCCCCTGCGACGGCCCCGGACGCGGCGGCACTTGCCAAATTTCTGCTTGGGAACAGTCTTTCTTCCTAGCCATCTTCTGGATGCTCAATACGATTGGATGGGCTACGTTCTACTGGCACTGGAAGCACCTCGCAATCTGGTCGGGTAACGTCGCTCAATTCAACGAAAGCTCGACCTACCTCATGGGTTGGCTGCGCGACTACCTCTGGCAGTATTCGGCTCCGCTGATTAACGGGTACAATCCTTACGGCACAACCAATCTGTCTGTCTGGGCCTGGATGTTCCTGTTTGGACACCTAGTCTGGGCAACCGGATTCATGTTCTTGATCTCCTGGAGAGGCTACTGGCAAGAACTGATCGAAACCCTGGTTTGGGCGCACGAGCGCACACCTTTGGCGAACCTAGTTCGTTGGAAGGACAAGCCAGTCGCACTCTCGATTGTTCAAGGCTGGCTGGTAGGTTTAGTTCACTTTACAGTGGGTTATATTCTCACCTACGCTGCCTTCCTGATTGCTGCAACTGCTGGTAAATTTGCCTAAGTTGACAGCCTAAATTGGTAGGCTATTCATTCGCAAGTACTCATCCCACTGAATTTAGTTGGGGTGAGTACTTGTTTTGATCACGTTGCTATTATCACGATCACCATCACCCTGAACCAGAAGAGCCGAATCGCGCGATCGCGGTTCACTTAATGCTACTACTGTAGTATTGCCACTGTAGTGTCGCCGCCATGACTCGTCCTGACATCCATGCACTCTTAGAACTTGCTATCCGAGAATGCAGTGCAATGGGTCATCCCCTCGACTCGACCCAACAACAAACCTTATTCCAAGTCATCAGCACCTGGATGACTGAACAGTTTGATAAGCAAATTCCAAATCCTCTTTCACAACTGAGCGACGACCAGCGGCAAATTTTACTCCGCTTCATTCAAGATCAGCAGGCTCAGGATCGAGATTGGAAAATGACCCTACTCAATGACTGGCTACAAAATCGGGGTTCAGGCGCAGTTCAATTTATTCGTGAATCGTACGGGATGGTTTGGCTGCAATCGATTACTCCCTCGCACCTTGCCGAATACACTGACCATGACTCTGCTCGGCTCAAAGTGGGCGATCGCATCGAAGTGTGCAACGCCTTGTGGGAATGGGTACAAGACGACGGACCCTGTAGCCGAGAATGGTTTGCTTGTACAGTCGTCCATACCACCGCTCCCCCAACTGCCGACTTTAGCGCAACCTGCACGATTCGCTTCGACAACGGCAACGAATTTGAGATCCAGGGCATCTACGACTGGAATCGTACCAACTGGCGCTTGAAATAATCTGTCGTCTCTCCGGTCTAGATCAAACTAAGCGGTAAACGTGGCAATTTCAACACCGCTTCATACAACTCTTCAACCTGGGTAATATTGCGACTCAGAGTGTAGCGATCGAGTACCCTTTGCCGCGCTTTCTGCCCCAATAGCGCTGTAATCTCTAAGTGATCTTGAAAAAGCGGCAATAGCGTCTTTAGCTGGGCCGTTACTCGCTGCGTGCTCATCACCACCCCCGCACCATCTTCTAGCACTTCTCCATCCGCGCCTGCATCGGTCGCAATACACGCCAATCCCGACGACATTGCTTCTAGCAGCGACAACGACAATCCTTCCACAAGTGACGGCAGAATAAAGACATCGGCTCCTCTTAAAATCTCAATTCGCCGCTGCTCTTCAGCAATAAAGCCGAGCCAATGAATGCCGTGTTCAGGTCCATAAAACGGCATTAACGATGTGGCTAACGGACCGTGATTGCCCACGATCAGTAGCTTACTGTTCAAGTTCATCTCCGAAGTTTTCCAAGCCTTCAGTAGAGACTCAACGTTCTTTTCGGGGGCAACGCGCCCTTGATATAGAAAAATTCGCTCTGCCCGAAATTCTGCCTTGAGGGTCGATCGCCCAGGGGAGTACCTTTCCGAATCGACACCGTTTGGAATCACCACCACTCGCTCCGCAGGAACGCCCAATTTAATGAGCAAATCTCGCTGAATATGCGAAAACACAATTGTGCGATCGTAGTTGGCTAAAAACGGCGCATAAAGCTGATACATCAGATGTTGAGTGCCCGATGTAAAATTGCGTCGCTTGCGATCGAAGGGCGGATGAAACGTGGCAATCAGCGGAATTCCCAATTCCTCGCAAATTTCTGGCAGCAAAAAATCAAGGGGCGAGAGCGTGAGCGAGGCATGAACGAGATCAGGCTGAACGTCTCGCAGCGCTTGAGCCAAAACTTTACTCGATCGAAACGTCGGAATGGTGTAGATCTGAGACTTGTAGAGAAACGGAATCGGAATCTCCTGAAAATCCGGCCAATTGTCCGGCCCCGCATCCTCCTGAGCAAAATGAAAGAAACTAACCCGATGCCCACGATCTAGCAGTGCATTCGTAACCTCTCGACCATAAGTGACATTGCCGCAAAACGGCGCTTTCTTTCCAAGCCAAGCTATATGCATTTCAGTAGGTTTTAAATGAAGGGGGGCGTCGGCCATGGAGTAAGGCTAGAGGATGTTTTGCTCTACACCCTGTCCCCTTATCCCACCTTGCGGCAATGTTGCCGCAAGGCGTCCTCATCCCTCCGAAGATCTCCTCGTATGGGAAATATACCAGGTCAGAGTTCCTCCTGCGATCGTCAGAGCGGCAAGTGCCAAAAAGACAATCCGCAACCCAAATAATGTTTCTGAAACGCCTGCTAAGACGAGCGGCAAGCTCAGGGCGATATTGACCGCATTGTTTTGCAGTCCGAACACTTTACCGCGCATATCTTCCGGAGTTTCTTGCTGAATTGTCGTCTGCATTGGAATGCCGACCAGCGCCGCAAATGCGCCGAGCGACGCAATCAGCAGCAGCGTAATCCACAAATGGTGATAGAAAAACGCAATTCCAGTTAGCGAAGCGGCCATTCCTGTTGAACCGATCGTGCCTAAGCGAGCATGGGCAAAGCGCTGCCCAATACTGCCTAAAATAGCGGCTCCTGCTGCCATACCGACGCCTCCCGCCGCTAGCAAAAAGCCGAACTGCGACGATTTAATTTCGGGCATCACTTCGGCAAGCCTAACGGATAGGACTGCCAACGCGGCAAAAATCGAGAAGAGAATCACGAGTTGAATTAACGCACCGCGAACGTGGGAGTGATCTTTGAGATAGCGCAATCCATCTTTGATGTCTTCAAACACGTGGGGCTGATCTTCAGGTAGAACGTCATCCTTGTTTTTCTCACCTGTTTTCATCAGTAGAAGCAGCAAGCCCGCGATCGCATACCCGCCACCGACCAGCAGTTCTTTTCCCAGATCAGGAAATCCACCCAACCGCTCAACTAACGAATCTGCCAGACCCAGCAACGGTTCGCCCACCGCAAATCCAATGATCACCGATGCCATCATCGTCGTGGTGTAGAGCGAATTGGCTGACAGCAAATGCCGACGCTCAACCACCAGCGGAATGAGCGATTGTTCTGCTGGGGCAAAGAACTGAGTCAAGGTCGAAACCAGAAGCGTGACTACCAGAAGTAGACAGAATCCGACAGGTAAGCCGTGAATGGTTTTTAATCCGTGAGACAGCCAGATCAGCGAAGGAATCGCAAACACCAGTGCCCCGCGCAGCAGATTGGTAGCAACCAAAACGGCTTTCTTTGACCAGCGATCGACAAATACCCCCGCGATCGAGCCAAACAACACGGCAGGAATGGTGAAGGCGATCATAATCGAGGACACCCAACCACTGATCGTTTGCCCTTCAGACTGAAAGCGACTGGCAATCAGCGCAATCATTAACACCAAATAAACTTTGTCCGACAACTGCGAGAAGACCTGCCCTGCCCAAAGCGTCAGAAAGTTTCGATTTCTCAGCACCGGAGCAAATCCGCGATCCTCTTCATCGGGCGGCAGATTAGGCGGCTGATGATCGTTTTGCTCAGGCGGAGTACTAGGTATATCTGTAACTGACACCGCCTCTCCACCCGTATCTTCGGATAAATGTTTACCAGCTGAAGCCGCTTTTCCATTGCCATTCACCGATGGTTCATAATCCATCGCCGATGATTTCTCAGAATGGTCAGGAGAATTTTCTTGGGTTCGTAACATGGACGGAACACTCTCCTCACCCAAATAGACTTCCGACGGCTCGCTCCCAAGTTTACCATTGGGGCTGTGTGCAAAGACGGAAGAGAGAGAAAGGTCATCAGAATAGCAAGGTCGCATCATGGCAGTTCAGACAATTCAGGAGCAAAACAGGTATCGATGAGCGTAGCCGAGCGAATGGGACGATCAAAGTGATGCTGAGCATACTGGCGAAGCAGTCGCTCTAGAGACAACCACACCAGGGATGAGATAGAAGACTGAGTAAGTTCTGCATTCGCTAGTTGTTGAAAAACAGATAGCTCAACAGCATTTAGGGTAGTGGTTTGAGAAGACGCGCGGCGAGAAGCGGAGGGCGGTGTAACTGCGGCGGTGCTAGGAGCGGGGGTAACTCGGTATTCTCCTACTGTAGACTGAACTCGCGGCGATGCAGAAAGTTCTTGCGCTTGAATTTGTTCCAGGGCTTCTAGAGTGATGGCTCCTCCTGCGATCGCGCTAAACCCCACCTGCCAGTTTGGATCATTCACATCCGGCTTGAGCAGGGTTTGCGTCAAACAGCACTGATGCACCTGCGGAGCAACGCCTGCGATCGCTAGCATCTGAAACACGGCATGAGTGAGGCGGGCTAATACATCGGAATCGGGCGATCGCTCGATTCGTCCTAAATGCTCATTCAGCAAGTAAAACAAGTCTGCTTGGGGCTGCTCACTCAACGCCTGATTTAACACAAGTTCTGCCAAATATTGCCCCGCCGTTAGTTTCTTGAGGTTGCGCCCCAGCTCTGGATAAGACTCTAGCGTTTCAGCCTGAGTAATCTTGTCGAGTGTTTTTCCTTGAGCGAGCAGTAAATTGTTAACGACAAATAAGCCGCTCCGCCCGCCCATTTTTGAAGTTTGCTTCCGTGCTCCCATAGCCACGGCCCGGATCAGCCCATGCTCTTTAGTGAGAATAGTCAACACCCGATCCGCCTCTCCCAGAAGCGTTGCCTTAAGGTTAATTCCAATCGCCTTGTAAGTTCGACTCATCCATCTTTAACGTAGCGTTACCGTAGGTGTTTTATCCCTTTTCTAGGGTATCGCGCTGACGGAGAAGATCAACGCCACGAGATGTGCCGAGACGGGTCGCACCTGCCATGATTAGCTCTAAAGCTTGCTCAATGGTACGGATTCCCCCAGAAGCCTTAATTCCAACTCTGTCTTGAGCCATTTCTTTGAGCAGGCGAACGTCGCTTATGGTTGCGCCACCACTCCAGCCAGTACTGGTCTTGAGAAAAGCGACTCCAGCATCTAAGCAAATTTCACCCGCCAACCGTTTTTCAGCATCTGTCAAAAGCGCCATCTCTAGAATGGCTTTGATCGACTGCCCAGTGGATTCCCGAATCTCTGCTAATTCTCGATGAACTTCACTGGTCATTCCAGACTTTAGCCAGCCCAAATTAATCACAACATCCAATTCAGTCGCTCCATTTTCTGCCGCTTCTTGCGCCTCATATAGTTTGACCGCAGAAGTCGTTGCTCCGGTCGGAAATCCAATTACGGTACACACTTTGGGCGTTTTGTTATGCAGTAAATCCACGGCTTGACGCACATGCACCGGATTCACACAAACTGCTGCAAATCTATAGCGATCGGCTTCATCACACCATTGTTCAACCTGCTGCGGCGTTGCGATCGCGCCGAGTAGCGAATGATCAATGAAGGGAGCAATATCAATATCAGAATAATTCATCAGTAATTTGAGATTCTAAAGATTACAGCTTTAAAGAAGCACAGAACGCAATTGAACTGGCTAATTCACCCTCATTCTAAAACCTATTAATGGCATGGCAAAAAGCCCACTAGCGATACCGTCGTGGGCTTCTTACGAATCAGTTTGATGTAGAAGTTCAACGTGTTCCAGATCCGCCAGTTGTCGTTGGCGGGTCGTTTGGATCGGGTTCAAACGTGGCGTTAACCGAATTAAGCGTTCGATTATGCAACTTAATGGCTTTGGGATTTGGAGAATTACGAACACTCTGAGAAGCTTGCTTGAAAAACAAATCAGCAACGTTACGGAATCCTACTCCGCTAACTTGGAGCGTAGCCAGTCCTATGGATGTACCTAAAGCCAAAGTTGCTATGAACGCGGTCTTTGAGAAGGTACTCATCGCGGCAACCTATGTGGATAAAGCGGCTTATCGAATGACCTCTACAGCACAATGTTACGTCAGATAGAGGGCGAAAATCCGGCAATTTTGCGGTTGCTACATCATTCCTGCATGGAGTTGGCCGAGCATCTACTAAGGCCTTTGCGTATATCTACGTAAGCAGTAGGCGAAAAAAACTTTTTCATGACAAGTCGATCCTGTGTTTCAATCTGAGTTTGTTACTAGAGCCGAATCTCTAATAGAGTTGCCGCGCCTTAAAGAAGTGCGACATATTATTACTCTAGTTAATCAAGATGAATTTGGTTTCCGCAGAATTGAGTAAAGTTTAGAACTTTTTTGCAATTCAGCGAGAAAAATTGCTGAAGCCGTATCGAAGGCGGCTACAAAATATTAGAAACGACTAGAAAACGTGAGGGTTAGAAACCAATTTGCCTGCCATTCCTAGCAAACCGCGATCGTCGCGAAATCGGAGCTTGACCTTGACTGACGCTGACCGACAGCGGCTGCGATCGCGCCTTCTCACACTCGAACCAACGCTACCCAACCCGGCGATCGGAACGATCCAGGGCAATTGCCTCGACATCATTCAGCATCTCCCCTTGGGCAGCGTCGATCTACTGATTCTTGATCCGCCCTATAACTTAACGAAAGACTTTAATGGACTAAAGTTTGCTAGACGGGCAGTGGAAGACTACACCGCATGGCTCGATCAACTCATAGTCGCCCTCAAGCCGTTACTTAAATCAACCGCCTCCATCTATATCTGCGGCGATTGGTTGTCATCTGCCTCTATATTCACGGTCGCAACCCGCCATTTCGTGGTGCAAAATCGCATCACTTGGGAGCGAGAGAAGGGACGTGGGGCAAAAGCAAATTGGAAAAATTCCAGTGAGGATATCTGGTTTTGTACCGCTTCTAACCATTACACCTTCAATTTAGAAGCCGTCAAGCTGCGTCGTCAGGTAAAAGCTCCTTACCGGACTCAAGACGGCAATCCCAAAGATTGGGAAACAACAAAGGGCGGAAATTTTCGCGATACTCACCCATCAAACTTCTGGACAGATATCACAATTCCGTTCTGGTCAATGCCAGAAAATACGGAACATCCCACCCAAAAAAGCGAAAAGCTGCTCGCTAAACTGATTCTTGCAAGTTCTAACCCTGGCGATTTTGTGTTCGATCCCTTTGTCGGCAGTGGAACGTCTTCTGTTGTTGCAAAAAAGCTGAGCAGGCAGTATTTAGGAATTGATTTGAACGAAGAATATTGCCTGCTAACCGAGCGCCGACTAGAATTAGCCGACTCTGAGCGAGCAATTCAGGGCTTCACCAATAATGTGTTTTGGGAACGGAATACGCTCGCCGTTCAGAAACGCAATCGAGAAAACGCTGACGTGCAGTGAGTTCAAGCTAATCGGCTAATCTTCCAAGACTTGAGCCGAAACTTCTACCGCATCAACATCAATTGTGCCAACGGGCATCAACCGCTTGAATTTACCATGTTCAGCCTGAAGCGGTTCACCACAGTTGGGGCATTGAACCTCCGCCTGGTTCAAACCAGTCAATTCAAAGTCGCAGACTGGGCAAGCTGCCTGCACAAGATTTTTCCGTAGCCACCAGCGTAACCCAATCACTGCCACAACCGGAGCGAGGAGCAGCAACGCCAACAATACAAAAAATGACTTAATCAACCAGCCTAACCCTAGGGCAGCAAGTAGCCACACAACGCCAATTAAAGTGATCAGGCGTCCGACGCCATTTAAGCCAAGTTGTAGGGCTTGAAGGTTGTTCTGGTTCACAGGATTCTCCTGAGTGAAATCGTGAGTCTGTTTCTATCTAACCAAAGATTGCCCAGAGTGTAGGGCGGCTTTTGCGATGCAAAACAGGTCTGGTTTCCGTACTGGGATTCAGCGTTCTTCAACGATAAAGGATTTGCCTAGAAGACTGCCTAAACTACCGCAAAGTTTAATGAGCGTAAACATTCACCCTTACGGAAATGGTTTCACCCACTTCTGCACCATTGCCCAATCTAGAACAAGCCGCGCGATCGCAAACAACACGACGCTTTCTGCCGCCAAAATCAAAAACGGAAAAAGGCTACCCTGGGTCGTCAAGCCCACATCGATTTGAGCTAGTCCGCGCGCGAGTCCAAATGCTAAAACCGCTCCTGAGCGTAAGTGTAGGTTCGGGTCTTGACGAATCACATAGCGATACGTGATCCCAAACAAGAAGCCTGTAAAGAGCGCGATCGCAAAGCTTACCCACCCTTGTAAATCGCTCACTCCCAGTATGGAACGTCCTTCTCCAAGCGCAACTGGCTCCGCCAAGCTCTGAAGGACAGCTACTTGGTTAATTAGGAGAGTCAGCGGAAAAATAACCGCGATCGCTCCTAGCGAAACGCCGCCTGCTTTGATCGATTCAATCCGTTCTTCCCACATCATGTCTTCAATTTTGTCTAATCTCGCGTCTCAGTAGTGCATCCAAGATCTTAGTGCTTCGTCTTTGATTTATCATTAGATTTAGCATTCTTCTGTAACGTTTGGTTGGACAGTATAACTATGGATATTTTGTCGCTGGGTTGGATTGCGCTGTTGGCGGTGTTTACCTTCTCTATCTCAATGGTTGTCTGGGGTCGTAACGGATTCTAGTTGCTGCTCTTAGTCCGCAGCCTAGCCTCTGGCTCCGGACTCTAAATCAATCTATTCAAAAGAACCTTGCTCAATGGAAGCTAGCAACCTCTTTAGCATTCTGGTTTTGGTCGCATTTGGTCTTTTAGTCACCGTCACAGGCGGAGTGATCTATCTGACCCTAGCAGACTGGCGCGATCGTCGTCGCCAAGATAAGGAAAAACAAGCGAACCGTCGCTAACGCGCTCTCACCTCAATTTCCTGAAACACAAGGCTCCAAAGCATCTAACTTTGGAGCCTTACTTCATTTATCATTCCAGACAGAAATCACCGTTCCAGACAGAAATAATTGAATTACTCAACGCGGGTCATACTGAATGCACCCATTTCTTCTCCATATCCTTCTTCGCCATGCTCGTTA
This sequence comes from Myxacorys sp., assembly GCF_059501405.1. Classification (NCBI taxonomy): domain Bacteria; kingdom Bacillati; phylum Cyanobacteriota; class Cyanophyceae; order Leptolyngbyales; family Leptolyngbyaceae; genus Myxacorys; species Myxacorys sp. The sequence goes on along the minus strand of NZ_JCACCM010000083.1, from coordinate 9,580 downwards.
ACATCTACCCCTTGCAGTTCGGCTTCAGGATTGACTCGTAAGCCAATCGTTGCATCTAAAACTTTCAAAATCACAAAGGTGCCAATGCCTGCGATCGCATAGGCAATCAGAATTGCAATGATTTGCGTAACTAGCTGACCTGGATTGCCATAGAACAATCCATCGCCGCCTGCCGAGTTCACCGTCTTTGTTGCAAAAAGACCGGTTAGCAATGCGCCTACTGTTCCGCCCACACCGTGGACTGGAAAGGTGTCTAGAGAGTCGTCAAACTGCAACTTGGCTTTGAGGCTGACGGCGAAGAAGCAGGCGGTTGATGTAATTGCACCAATCAGCAGCGCGGCTACGGGGGTAACAAACCCAGCCGCTGGTGTAACCCCTACTAAACCCGCCACAGCACCTGTCGCAATGCCAACCGCAGTCGGCTTGCCACGCAACACCCATTCCAAAATAACCCACACAAGCGCTGCTGCCGCCGCGCTGCTATTGGTAGATACGAATGCCACCGTAGCCAACGATCCAGAAGCAAGGGCACTACCAGCGTTAAAGCCAAACCAGCCAAACCATAGGAGACCCGCACCGATCAGAATGTAAGGCACGTTATGAGGCGCAGCGGGCTGATTTGGGAACGTCTTACGCGGACCAATGACCCAAGCCGCTACCAGCGCAGCAACTCCAGAACTAATGTGAACGACTGTACCGCCTGCAAAATCTAGCGCTCCTAGTCCACCATACAAGCCGAGAAATCCACCTTTCGCCCACACCATGTGAGCAAAAATAGGATAGAGAATGCTTGACCACAGAACAATAAACCAAAAATAAGCCTTAAAGCTAATACGCTCCACGATCGCACCAGAGATGAGCGCTGGCGTAATAATGGCAAACATTGCTTGATAAATCATGAATGTTTGGTGCGGAATCGTAGCAGCGTATGACACCACTGCTTCAGGCGCGGTTCCAGCCAGGTAATCGGTCGTTTCTAGACCGACTCCATTCAGAAACAGCCATTGCAACCCACCAATGAAGGGGAGTCCTGGCGCAAAGGCCAGGCTGTAGCCCCACAGAATCCAGGAGACGCCAACAATGCCCATGAGAATGAAGCTCATCATCATGGTGTTGAGGACGTTACGCGATCGCACAAACCCGCCGTAGAAAAACGCAAGTCCAGGAGTCATCAGCAAAACCAGAGCGGCGCAGATCAAGATAAAGGCTGTGTCCGCCTGCGAAGTCGCCGCGGTTGCGGATGTTTGAGCAGACTCAGCCGTTGCTGGTTCAGCAAGTACACTACCCGTAAGGGGAATCGATAGCAGCACTAAGGCCACTAGTCCTATCGTTAGAAGTTTTCTCAACACTGACTTTCGACCTTCAACGCCAAAACTATGAGTTTGAAATAATCAGCCATCTGATTCGTATCATTGAATCTCACCAATTTTGAGTAGGAAGATTCTGTATAGGAAAATACACTTTGATTGCGATCGCTCTGCCAGCTTAGGAAGGGCATAGCTCTGTCTTAGGTCGTGCAAAGTATCTATCTCTCGACAGAAGCAGAATGTTAAGGCATTGCTTGGATTTTATAAGTGACCTAAATTAAACAAAACTTAAGTCAAGCAAATTGCGTGTTCACTCAGCCGTAATCATCTTCTAGACTTGACGAATTGCTATAAGGCTTAAAGCAATCAAAGAGCAGTTCCAGAAGCTTAGAACTGCTCTTTGATTTAGAAGTAATGAAATTTAGAAGTACCGAGCCAAAAAACTCGTCGCCTTATTGATACGTCTTTCCTACAACATCGCTCGGAAATTCAGGATGTGTAGCGCTTCCAAAGGAAGCCTCTTTCGCAAAACCAGCGTAGCCTTCCATGCCATGTTCTGAAATATCGAGTCCAACCATTTCTTCCTCAGCCGTCACTCGGATACCCAGGATTGACTTCAGCGCAATCCAGAAAATGCTGGAGAGTAGAACCGTAAACCCTCCGACTGATAAAATTCCAATCAACTGAATCCAAAGCTGACCGATGCCACCGCCAAAGAGCAGACCTGCGGCAGGAGCAGGAGCCGCCCCGAATGCATCGCCTTGGCTAAACAAGCCAAGTGCCAACGTACCCCAAATGCCATTGACCAGGTGAACTGGAATTGCACCGACCGGATCATCAATCTTGATAGAATCGAAAAATCCGACTGCGAAGACCACTAAGACGCCTCCAATAGCACCAATGATTGCCGCCGAAGGGACGCTGATAAATGCACAGGACGCAGTGACCGCGACCAATCCGGCTAGCAGTCCATTCACAATCATGGATAGATCCGGTTTGCCCAGTACAACCCAAGCTGTAATAGTTGCTGCGATCGCGCCAAAGGCACCACCTGTATTAGTCGTCAGTGCAATATGGGCAATCAAAGAACCATTACCCACGCTCATTGTGGAACCTGGATTAAAGCCAAACCAACCCAACCAAAGAATCAAGGCTCCCAAGGTTGCGATGCTCATGTTGTGACCCGGAATCGCATTCGATCGTCCATCTGTAGCATATCTGCCGATTCTAGGACCCAGAAAAGCGGCTCCCATGAGCGCGGCCCAACCGCCGACCGAATGAACCACGGTCGAGCCTGCGAAGTCATAGAAGCCAGCATCAGCAAGCCATCCACCCCCCCAGATCCAGTGTCCAGTAATCGGGTAAGCAATTCCTACCAGCAGCAAGCTAAAGATTAGAAAGTCAACGAACTTAATGCGTTCAGCTACAGCACCCGACACAATCGTGGCGGCTGTTCCAGCGAAAACGAGTTGGAAGAAGAACTTCGCGCCTAGAGGAATTCCTGTCCAATTTAATGCAGAGAAGACGCCTTGGTAAGCATCTGCTGTAGCAGGACTATTGTCCGCCCCAGTCAAGAAGAATCCGTTAAAGCCAATGAAGTCGTTGCCATTACCGAACATCAGCCCAAAGCCGAGCGCCCAGAAGGCAACTGTGGATAAGGCGAACACAATTAAGTTTTTCGACAGAATGTTCACCGCATTCTTCTCGCGGCAAAATCCTGCTTCTAACATGCAAAATCCTGCGTTCATAAAGAACACCAAGAAGCCTGCAATCATCACCCACACAGTATCTAAGCCGACCCGCAGGTCGGACGCCGTTTGCGATACACTTTCTAGCGTTGCTGGCTGTTGAGCAATAGCGGCACAGTTCCACAGCAGAAAGATCGCACTGGTGAGTAGAATGCAGCTTCGCCAAGTAGGAGATAGCTGCGTCGCGATGAACTTAAGCGATCGCACGACGGGATTCCGATTGAGAGAACCTCTTTGAGGTTTCCTTGTTCTCTTTTTCAAAATGGTTCTAGACAGCATAAAGTTTTCCTTGCAACGCGCGCTGGAAGATTGGTGATTCTGGATGCACTCTTGAGTAAATTCAGAAGTTCTCTCTGAAAAGAGGCTTTGGAGAAACGAAAGCTCCACAAAATGACTGTTTTAGAAACCGCAGAGCGGCTTGAATCTTTCAGGTCAAACCATAGTTACTGAAGAGAATCAGGTCGAAAATGGGAGACTTTGAGCTTCCCAAAACAATCAACTTATAGACTGAAAATCTTGTCTAGAAGGTGAAGGTGATTGAGCAATAGCAAAGTCTAAGATCACCAGAAATGAACTTGCGCACAGAGTTTTAGAGTGGTTTGATACTCATTAAGATTTCAGCACTAGGCATGCAAATTCTGTATTGAAGAATACAATTTGGCATCACTGGCGCTTTTAGGGTAAAGCCTAGCTGAAATATTTACAAAATTTTGGGGATTGCTCCAGACGATTCTTTCACACACTAGGAATTGACAACAGAAACCGACTGGATAGCGGTTTCGTGAAGAATCAGGACTTACGCAAAAGCTTCTCCTTAGCAAAAGATTGCAGGTACCTTCAGAAGAGGATTCGCTTGAGGATGGATAGACGCGTTGAGACTTCATCTGTTGATTTGCTGCCAATGCATCCGTCTTGAAATTGAGTTAGCGATCGTCATTGACAAAACAAGATTATGTCTAGTACTTTTGTATTGTATTTGCTCCGTCTCCTTAAGTAACGCCTCCAGTAAAATCTTGGAGGCAATTTTTTAAAACAAGTTTTTCGCTAAACTAGAGTGATGAGCGATACGAAAACAGAAGGGTTCAAGATTGTTAGCGACAACCGCCAAGCAAGGTTTCAGTACGAAATTTTAGAAACCTACGAGGCGGGAATTGAGCTGCTGGGGACTGAGGTAAAGTCGATTCGAGCAGGTAAGGTAAACCTCAGAGACGGCTTTGCTCTCGTTCGCAATGGCGAAGTTTTGCTCCACAATGTCCACATCTCGCCTCATCAAAGCTCAAGTCTGTTTTTTAACCACGATCCGACTCGGACTCGAAAACTGCTGTTGCATCGTCAAGAAATTCGTAAGCTGATTGGAAAAGTTGAGCAACAAGGACTGACCCTCGTTCCGCTCAAGATGTATCTCAAACGAGGGTGGGTCAAGATCGATCTGGCGCTGGTGCGCGGTAAGAAACTGCACGATAAACGGGACGATATGCGAAAGCGCCAGGACAAACGTGACATGGAGCGCGCTATGAAGAATCGCTAGCGTTGCGATTCTTCTGAAGGTGCGTTGAGTCTAATTTGCTTTAAGTCATGAGCGCGATTTTGGACGCGATTTTACAGCTTCAACTTCAGCAATTGACTACATATCTCCTAACGACTTTAGTACGCAATAACTACGATCGCGAAGGAAGCGATAGAATCATCAAGGACTGTTTCTTTTTGTCCTTCAATGCCAAAGCGTCCTAGCACATCTAAAAGCTCTGCATCCCCGGTTCTGAGTCCTGATGTCGGGATGGAGGAAGAGATGCATTCATCTGGCGACCAGATCTCAAATCAAGCAAATTCTCGGCCCACGAGGCCCACAATTTCGCTTAGTTCGATTCGGATTCGAGGCGCACGGCAGCATAATTTAAAAAACATTGATCTGGAACTGCCCCGCGATCGCTTGATTGTCTTCACAGGCGTTTCTGGCTCTGGGAAATCTTCCCTTGCCTTCGATACGATCTTCGCAGAAGGACAGCGCCGCTACGTTGAGTCACTCAGTGCTTACGCTCGGCAATTTTTAGGACAAGTCGATAAACCCGATGTCGATGCGATCGAAGGTCTCAGTCCAGCGATTTCCATCGATCAGAAATCCACGTCTCACAACCCCCGCTCTACGGTAGGCACCGTCACAGAAATCTACGACTACCTGCGCTTGCTCTACGGACGCGCTGGAACGCCGCACTGTCCAGTGTGCGATCGCTCAATTGCCCCGCAAGCGATCGATCAAATGGTCGATCGCGTGATGGAATTGCCCGATCGCACCCGGTTTCAAATTTTGGCTCCGGTGATTCGCGGCAAAAAAGGAACTCATAAAAAACTGATCTCTAGTCTCAGTTCGGAAGGGTTTGTGCGGGTTCGGATTGATGGAGAAGTTCGCGAACTGAGCGATTCGATCGAACTCGACAAGAATCAATCTCACACCATTGAAATTGTGGTGGATCGGCTCGTCAAAAAAGAAGGAATTGAAGAACGCCTAACGGATTCGCTGACCACCTGTTTACGCCACTCAACGGGGATCGCGGTCATTGATATCATGGCAGAAACTGAGTCTGAGAAGATTCCAGAACTTGTCTTTTCAGAAAATTTCGCTTGCCCAGAGCATGGAGCCGTCATGGAGGAGCTATCTCCCCGGCTATTCTCGTTTAACTCTCCTTATGGCGCATGTCCTAACTGCCATGGCTTGGGCAGCCATCGCACCTTTTCACCAGAGCTGATTGTGCCAAATCCTCAGCTTCCGGTGTATGCCGCGATCGCGCCGTGGTCAGACAAAGATAATACCTACTACCTCTCGCTCATTTGTAGCGTTGCCGAAGCGTTCGGGTTCGATATTCAAACGCCGTGGGAGCAGTTAACCGACGAGCAGAAAAACGCGCTGCTCTATGGCTCTAAAGATCCGATTTGGATTGAGGTGGATTCCCGCTATCGCGAGAATAAGGGATACCATCGCCGCTACGAAGGTGCCATCAGTCTGCTCGAACGCCAATACCAAGAAAGTAGCTCAGACGCTTACAAGCAGAAGTTAGAGCAGTACTTAGTAGATGAACCGTGCAGCGAGTGTCAGGGCAAACGGCTCAAACCAGAGGCGTTAGCCGTGCGGCTCGGACAGTTTCACATGGATGATTTCACGAGCGTCTCCATTCGCGACTGTCTCAATCGAGCGGAGACCGTAGAACTGAGCGATCGCCAAGCGCAAATCGCCGATCTGGTGCTTCGCGAAGTGAAGGCGCGACTACGATTTCTACTTGATGTGGGGCTGGACTATCTAACGCTAGATCGAACCGCAATGACGCTATCGGGCGGAGAAGCCCAGCGGATTCGGCTTGCAACCCAAATTGGCGCAGGTCTAACAGGCGTGCTATACGTTCTAGACGAACCCAGCATTGGGCTCCACCAACGAGACAATTCGCGGCTGCTCAATACCCTAACCAAACTGCGAGATTTAGGAAATACACTCATTGTTGTTGAACACGACGAAGAAACCATTCGCGCTGCCGATCACATTGTCGATATTGGACCTGGCGCAGGCGTCCATGGTGGAAGTGTCGTGTCTGAAGGGGACCTAGACAGCCTGCTGAATGCTGAAGATTCGCTGACTGGAGCTTATCTTTCTGGTCGGCGGAGTATCCAAACGCCTGCGGAGCGCCGCTCGGGAAATGGGCGATCGCTGCAAATTCGCAATGCTCACCGGAATAACCTCAAGCAGATCGATACCGATATTCCCCTTGGTAAATTGGTTTGCGTGACCGGAGTTTCGGGTTCTGGCAAATCAACCTTGATCAACGAACTACTTTATCCGGCGATTCAGCATCATTTTGGGCAGAAGATCCCGCAGCCCAAAGATATGAAGCCGGTTAAAGGATTAGATGCGCTAGACAAAGCGATCGTGATTGACCAGTCTCCCATCGGTCGCACCCCACGCTCAAATCCGGCGACTTATACCGGAGTATTTGATGTCGTTCGCGAAGTGTTTTCCACCACTATCGAAGCAAAAGCGAGAGGCTACAAACCAGGGCAATTCTCCTTTAATGTCAAAGGTGGACGCTGTGAAGCATGCGGCGGACAAGGCGTAAACGTAATTGAAATGAATTTTCTCCCCGACGTTTACGTTCAGTGCGAAGTCTGCAAAGGCGCTCGCTACAACCGAGAAACTTTACAGGTAAAGTTCAAAGGGAAATCGATCGCCGATGTCTTGAGCATGACCGTTGAAGAAGCTCTAGACTTCTTTCAAAACATTCCTCAAGCAGCAAATCGCCTGCAAACGCTATTTGATGTTGGATTGGGGTACGTTCGCCTTGGGCAGACTGCTCCCACCCTATCTGGCGGTGAAGCCCAACGGGTAAAACTGGCAACAGAACTGTCTCGCCGTGCCACAGGCAAGACGCTTTACCTGATCGATGAACCCACAACCGGACTGTCGTTCTACGATGTTCACAAACTGTTAGATGTGGTGCAGCGATTGGTTGATAAGGGAAATTCTGTTCTCGTCATCGAACATAACTTAGATGTGATTCGCTGCTCTGATTGGGTGATCGATCTTGGGCCGGAAGGGGGCGATCGCGGCGGTGAAATTGTCGCGGTAGGCACGCCAGAGGACGTTGCTAAAAATTCTTATTCCTACACGGGTCACTATTTAACTCAAGTGCTTCGGCAGTATCCCCCGGTTGCAACTACTACTTAAGCCAATTACTGCTTAAGTAAGGTGCAAACTTCTAGATGCAGGGTGTAGGGTGCTAGAAATTTATACACGTTTGCCCTCATGTTAGAAACTTGGCAGCACGAGTACGTTCACACTAACCGTCTCAACCTTCATTACGTCACTCAAGGGGAAGGACCGCTCATTCTATTTCTGCACGGGTTTCCTGAGTTTTGGTATTCTTGGCGGTATCAAATTCCAGAGTTTGCCAAAGACCACAAGGTGGTGGCAGTTGACTTGCGCGGCTATAACGACAGTGATAAGCCTACGGCTCAAAGTGCTTATGTGATGTCAGAGTTCATCGCTGATATCAAAGGCGTCATTGAAGCATTGGGCTACCAGCAATGCATTCTCGTCGGCCACGATTGGGGCGGCATAATTGCTTGGCATTTTGCTGACACCCATCCGGAACTACTAAAGCAGTTGATTATTTTGAACGCACCTCATCCTGCGTTATTCCTTGAAAAATTCTTTACGTCTCAACAGTGGCTAAGAAGCTCATACATGTTCTTCTTCCAAATCCCTCTGCTGCCCGAATTCCTGATTCAGTTGGGAGACTATAAAGCGCTAGAAATGGCATTTTCAGGAATGGCAGTTAGAAAAGGTACATTTACTGAAGAAGACATCAATGCTTATAAAGCTGCATTTGCAAAGCGCGGCGCTCTTACAGCAGCATTAAACTATTACCGCAATGCCCTTCAGCAAGGATTGACTAAGCGCGATTGGACGATGCTACAGGTTCCAACGCTCATGATTTGGGGAGAGGAAGATAGTGCGCTAGAAAAGCACCTTACCTATGGTACTGAAAGGTATGTCCGCGATTTCCAGATTCGCTATATTCCTAACTGTAGTCATTGGGTTCAGCAGGAACAACCTGAATTAGTCAGTCAGTACATTCGAGAATTTATAGCAGCTGAATCAGTAAAAACAGCTATATAAACTCATCTAGATTAAGCGTTAGAGGCAAGGGAGAAAGCCCTTCTTCTCTAGCGCTTAGTTTGTTGGATAGTGAAGCAATTATGGTGCTACAGCGAACGAACCAGGTATATTGCTCACTTCGCTGGGGCGATCGACAACCTCAAAAACTTGATCCATTCCTGTTAGCTCTAACAGCATCTTAACTTGCTCATTAATCGAGCAAATAAAGAGTTTGCGCTCTGCCTCGCGAACACGCTTGAAAACCACAACTAAAGCCATCAAACCAGGACTGCTAATGAACTCAACTGCATCAAAGTCAACTAAAACAACATCAGCACCTGCTGCGATCGCAGCGTCTGCTTGCTGATAAAATTGCTCAGTTGCTTCGTGGTCAAGAGACTGAGGAAACTCTATAGTTTTTACTAAAAACTCCATACATTAACCGCCTGGTTACTAATAGTACAACTCACACATCAACTATCAAATTTGGTAGAAGAAACTGCTCTTAAACTGTCGAGAGCAACTCAGAATTGCGATATGTCTAAAGTAGGATAACATTCTGTTTAACTAATAGCTTCTACCCTCAGAATGAATCTTAGAATGAAGCTAATTCTGTGCTTATCCGCAAGCATCTGCATTAAGGTATTGTGATTCTAAATCAATTGAAAGCACATTAATCGTATTTAAGAATACAATTCTTCTGAATCAATGGATTAGATTCAAAACTGATAGAAAACAATGAGAAAAAGTAATAGTAGATATTGAATTAACTTAGCTCATCCTGGATCAGCGATCATTAGCAAAAACTATAGAATAGTTGGCTGAAATTGTATAGCTACTGCCAGTTTAGTTAGGACATAGACTAAGAAGAGTGGTGATAGAGG